>RFIM01000071.1 GCA_003695215.1 Chloroflexota bacterium | reverse complement strand
GCATTTTGCTGCACAGATTATGGCACAAAAGGCCGCTAGCTGCACAAGCTCACAGCCAGATGCTGCGTGCTACGTTGAAGCGCGCTTGGAAGCGTGCCACCAGCGTTGGGCGCACCACGACGCAGGCCACTTGATAGCGCTGCGCCGCCAAGACTGCGAAGGCGCTTTGCCAGCCCTGAGCATGCAGCAGCTCTAGCGGCCCGATCTCATCGATGATCAGCACATCGCAGGCCTCAGATGCCGCTAGGATCGAGTCGCCCCAGGCTAAGGTTGCTTCATCAAATGCCCATTGCGGCGTTGGCGTGCCAGGCGTGTATTCGCGGCGCTTGGCCAGCAGGCGCTGCTCGCCACTGGGCAAGGCGCACAACGAGATAGCGATTTTCTGCCCGCGCTCAAAAATGCCATAGGAGATCAAGCCCGCTGTGCGCAGCGCATGGCGTTCAGCGAAAGCGCGCATCTGATCGCACCACTGCGTCTTGCCGACGCCGCTCTCGCCGCTGATCAAGATGATCTGTGGCGGCTCTCGCCCTTGCCAGATGGCTTGTGGTGTCTGGCTCATCCGCTTACCTTGCGCGGCACGATAGCGCGCGGCTGTTCCTCAGCTCGGATCACTTCAATGGGCAGCTCATAGGCTGCTGTGAGCAGAGTCTCGGTCAGGATATGCTCAGGTGCGCCATAGGCAAGCGTCGTGCCGCGCTTCATCAGCAGGACGCGATGCGCGTACATCAGCGCGTTGTTTGGCACATGCGAGGAGATGATGAACGAGAGCCCGTCCGCGGCCAGGCGTGCCACGCGTTCCATCACGCGCTGCTGATTGTTCAAGTCCAGGTGCGCATCAGGCTCATCCATCAGCAGGATGCGGCATTCTTGTGCCAGGCCGCGCGCGATCAGCACCAGCTGCCGCTCGCCGCCGCTCAGCTGCGTATACGGACGCTCGCGATAGTCCGCCAAGCCGACGCTCTCCAGCGCTGCATCGGCGATCGCGTAATCGCCTCGGCTCGGCGCCGCCAACAAGCCCAAATGCGGCGCGCGGCCCATCAGCACCATTTCACGGACGCTGTAATTGAACGCAGGCGTGTGCAGCTGCGGAATCAAGCCGATGTGCCGAGCGCGCTCAGCAGGCGTGTAGCTGCGCAGATCGCGCCCGTGCAAGCGCACTGTGCCGCTTTGTGGCCTCAGCAGGCCGCTCAGGCAGCTCATCAGCGTCGTCTTGCCGCAGCCGTTGCGCCCAAGCAGGTAGAGGATCGTCCCTTGGCGCAGCGTCAGCGAGATTCCGCGCAGCGTCGGCTTCTCAGGCTTGTAGGCGTAGTGCAGATTCTCCGCTTCTAACATCACCAAACCGTCTGGCTGCGCCGCAGGAGCGCAATCAGGATAGGCACGCCGACCAGACCTGTCAGGATGCCCAACGGCACCTCAGCAGGCAGCAGCGTCCGCGAGATATTGTCGATCACGAGCAAGAACGAGGCGCCTAGTGCTAACGACATCGGCATCAGCTGCTTGTGATCCGTGCCGACCAGCAATCGCGCCGCGTGCGGAATGACTAGCCCGATCCAGCCGATCACGCCACCAACAGCGACTGCAGCAGCCGTCATCAGCGTGGCGCAAAGGATGATCAGCAACTTCAAGCGTGTCGGATTCATGCCTAGAGCTGTCGCTTCAGCATCGCCGAGCGAGAGGATGTTCAAGCGCCAACGCACTGCCCATAGGAACAAGCTGCCGCTGAGCGTGATCGCAGCCAGCAGCGGCACGCTATTCCAGGTTACGCCTGTCAGGCCGCCTAACAGCCAGAACGTGATGGCAGGCAAGGTATTCAGCGGATCAGCGACGTATTTAGTCAGCGCTGTGAGCGAGGTGAAGAACGATCCGATCAAGATGCCCATCAAGGTCAGCACGATCAGCGGCGCGCTGCTGTACAAACGGCTGCCCATATAGGCGAGCATGACCGCAAGCAAGCCAAAGCCAAAGGCAAAGCCCTGTACCATCAGCGCTGTGCCGCCTAATAGAAGCGCCAGCGCCGCGCCAAAGCCGGCGCCGCTCGTCACGCCGAGCAGGTTAGAATCGACCAGCGGATTCTTGAAAATGCCCTGAAAAGCCGCGCCTGTGCCTGCCAGCGCCGCGCCGATCAGCGCCGCTGCAAGCACGCGCGGCAAACGGATGCGCAGGATCAGCGTCAGCTCTGTGGCCGAAATACCTTCAGCTGCTTGCGGAAAGATCAGCGAGAGCAGCGCCTTGACGATCGTCTGCGGCTGAATATTGTACAGGCCGAGCAGCAAAGAGAGCAGGATTAGGACAATCGGCAGCAACAAGCTGCTATAGGCAAGTTGCCGCCTGAAGCTGCTGACTGCTGCCGCATCTCGCCGCCATGCCCTTGAGGTTATGAGCCGCATACTGCTGCAATTTCATCCGCAGGCAGGTCGTGATCGTAGAAGACTTTGAAGAAGAACATGGCCTCTTGTGCGCAATCTAGCGTCAGGCGCCCTGGGAAGAGCTTTTGCGCCAACCAGATCACGCCTAGCACGGAATCCATCACAGGCGTATCCCAAGGCGCGATCCAGGTCGGCATCTTGTACACTTTGCCATCTTGCACTGCTTTGATGATCGCCCACTCAGGGCTTTCAGCAAAGGTCTGTGGCGTGATCTTGCCGTAAGGCGCGATCACGATCACCTCAGGATTCCACAGCGCCACTTGCTCCAGATTGACGTCGTTCCAATAGCCTTTCAAAGCCGCGCTGACCGACTGGCCGCCTGCTGCAGCGATGATATCCGTCTGGTACATCTCGCCGCTGATGACGCGCAGAGGCGACTCGCCGACGAACAGCACCTTCGGGCGCTCGGTGATGTCCTGTGTGCGTGCCACTACTTGCGCCAAAATCGCATCGTAGTAGCCGATCCAAGCCTTAGCGCGCGCCGCTGTGTTGGGCCCTAGCAGCTGACCGACCAGCAAGACTGATTGCTTCAGCAATTCAGGCGATTCGCCTTGCAGCAGCACAAACGGAATGTTCAGCTCGCGCACAGTGTCTAGCCAAGCCGTGCGCGCGCTGGTGATGATCAGGTCAGGCGCTAGCTGCGCCACTTGCTCGATGTTGATCTCGCGCTGATTGAGCGTATAGCCGCTCAAGGTTGGGAAGCGCGGATCAAGCGCCGTCATCCGTGCAGCACCGACTGGATCGCGCGTGCCCAGATAGCCGCCTGCCACCAATCGGCTGCTGCCGCCGACGCCGTATACCAAGTAGGTAGCGATGCTGTAAGGCGTGATGACGCGCCGCACAGGCTGCACAACCTCGATGGTATTGCCCGCCTGATCCGTCACGGTCACTGATTTGGGCAGAAAGCCGCCTTCGATCAGCGCCGCCTGCCCATCCGCCGAGACGGCATAGGCAACAAAGGCCTCAGCCTCAGCGTTTGGACGCGCCAACAGGAAGAAGGCCTCAGGCAAGAAGTGCGGCGGCACGCCGCCCATACCTGATGGCAGGAACGCAGGATCGTCAGTGGCGATCAAGTCGCCGTCGCGCTCCACAAAAAATGGCTCAGCGTTATAGCGCGCCTTGTAGAGCGCGCTGAGCGCTGGCTGAAGCTCAACAGGCGCCTGAATGCTGAATGGCGCGCTCTGCGCCGCTTGGCTTTGCAGGTTAACTGAAGCTGCGATAAGCAGGACGATGAGCGAGAGATAGACCAGGCGTCTCATAGCGAATGCCCTTCTCTTGGTAGCACAAATAGCGTGGCGACGCGTTGCTCGCAGTCGTCGATCCAACGCAGAGCCGCCTCAAGTTGCTCAATGGCGAAGCTGAGCGCCAAGGCCGCCATGCTCTCCTCTATCAGCTGAGCGCGTTCAGCCTGCAGGCGTTCGCGCTCGCGTCGGCAGGCGATGCGCTGCCGCTCGATCAGCGCGTCGGTCGGCATGCCGAGCAGGCGCGCCACAAACAGTCGGCTCGGGAACTCAACGCGCACGCGCCGAATGCTGGCCAAGGGACTTGGCTCATTCAACCATAGCAGCAGCTGATCGCGCCCTGCTTCAGTCAGATGATAGATCGTCCGCGGCGGACCGCTCTCAGAAGGCGCGCTCTGCCCGCTGATCAAGCCGTCGCGCTCCAGGCGCTTGAGCGTGTTGTAGAGCTGGCTGGCGTTCAAGCGCCACACGCGCCCTAGGCAATGCGGGTCGCAGAAGCACTCCAGCATCTGATAGCCGTGCTGCGGCTGTGAGGCCAACAAGCCTAGAATGACATGATCCGGCGAGAGCGTCATAACACGCTATTCCAAACTAGAATAGCGCTATTCTAATCTGGAATAGGGTGTCCGTCAAGGCGCTCAGCCGAGCGGACTTGGATAGCCTGTGATGCGGCTGATCTCAGCGTATAGTGGACGCACGCCGCGATACAGCCGCTTGTAGACGCGCTCAAAAAGCGCATTGTATAGGCTGTGATTCTCAGCTTTGGGCTCGTAGGCGCGCCCGAGACGCGTCATCGCCTGCACAGCCGCCTGATAATCGCTGTGCAAGCCCAAGCCGACCGCTGCCACTAGCGCTGCGCCCAAGCCCGATGCTTCATACAAATGTGGACGCACTGCAGGCAAGCCGAAGACATCCGCCGTGATCTGCATGGCCTGCTCGCTCTGTGAGCCACCGCCGCTGACGCGCACTTCGCGCAGTTTCAAGCCCGTGCGCCGTTCTGTGCGCTGAGCAGCCTCGCGCAGCGCATAGGCGATGCCTTCTAGAATGGCGCGGTACAGGTGAGCGCGCGTGTGCGCGCCGCCAAAGCCGATCACGGCGCCTTTCGCCTCAATGCCTGGCACCTTGATGCCCGGCGACCAATACGGCTGCAGGATCAAGCCCAAAGCGCCTGGCGGCACTTGCGCCGCCAAAGCGTCCAAGAGCGACTCAGCAGGCACGCCGCGCTCAGCTGCCAAGCGCAGCTCAGGCGCGCCGAACTCGCGCTTGAACCAGTCTACCATCCAGTAGCCGCGCGATATCTGCGTCTCTAGCGCGTAGGCCTTCGGCACGGCTGCAGGATATGGCGGAATCATCGGAATCGCCTCAATGTAACGCCGCTGGAGCGTGTTGAAGGTCGCCGTTGTGCCATAGCTGATATGCCCGACCTGCGGCATCAAGACGCCACAGCCGAGCATCTCGCAAGCTTTATCGGCCGCAGCAGCGATCAGTGGCATCCCTGCAGGGATGCCCGTCGCCTCAGCGGCCTCAGCTGTGATCGCGCCTAACACGCCGCCAACTTCCACCAAATCAGGTAGCATCTCGGGCGTCAACGGCAAGGCTTGCCAATGCCAGCTGCGTCGACTCGCCCAGCGCTGGGCTCGGTAATCAAAGGGCAAGTAGCCGACCTGGCAACCGACCGAATCGACAAACTGGCCTGTCAATTTGTAGCTCAGGTAGCCTGAGAGCAGCAGATACTTGTGTGTACGGCGCCATATTTCAGGCTGATGCTTGGCGATCCAATTCGCCTCGGCCTCAGCCTGCAAGTAGGCGAGCGTCTTGCGCATCCCAATCAAGCGGAAGAGCAGGCCCCACCAGCCGCCAACCGGCTTGACGCCTTGCGTTTGGCGCTGATCTAGCCAGAGGATGGCAGGTCTCAGCGGCTGCCCTGCCCGATCCACGTTGATGACCGTGCCGCGCTGTGTCGTCAGTGCCACGCCGCGCAGCGCAGCGCGCCACGCGCCCGCCTTTGCCCATAGCGCGCGGCAGGCCTGGCTCAGCATCTCCCAGAAGTACTCAGGCGCTTGCTCTGCCCAGCCGTGCTGTGGCGAGACGTACGGCTCGACAGCCAAGCGCACCGACTCGACCAGATCGCCTTGTAGATTGAAGAGCAAAGCGCGCACACTCTGCGTGCCATAATCAATGGCCAGCAGGCACTCCTGCGGCATTTTTTCCATCTCCTGTGAGGCAAAATCTGTGAGAAGTATAGCGAGCCGTTTAGCGGAGCGTAAAGGCACAGGCTCTCTGAGCTGAGAGCCTGTGCCAAGGCATCAGCGGCAATTGTTGAGGCAAGTCGCGCCTTCGTAGCGCGCGATCTCACTCAGATTGCCTCTCGCATCAGCGCGCACGATGAAGACTGTCGCGCTCAGCTGACCGTTGTTGTAGATCGCAGGACGATACTCGCCCTGAACGCCCGCAAAGCGCGGCAACTGCGCGATGAACGGCTGCACAGCCGTCGGGCCGCCATTCTTGATAGCGTTGGCGATCATGTAGACGGCATCATAGTAGGCGACCGCATGGCTATCGGGCAGCTCGCCGTAAGTGGCACGATAGTTGCGCACGAACTCGGCGCTCGCAGCGTCCTGAGCGCCGGCGAACCAGCTGGTCACGCCGAGCAAGCCCTCAACGCCTTCTTCGCCCATAGCACGCAAGAAATCAGGATTCTCAAGCGCGCCATAGGCGATCTCGCCCTCATAGCCCTGAGCGCGCAGCGCCTCGATCAGCCGCGCCGCTGCCTCGGGCGCGCTCCAGATGGCGATGGCCTCAGGATCGGCTGAGATTAGCGTCTGCGCTTCTGCTGTGAAGTCCGTGGCCGTCACAGGATGGCTGGTGTTGGCGACGATCCGCGCGTCAGTCAGATCGCGGAAGCGCGTCACCACGCTTGTGAAGGCCGCCACGCTATCTTGGCCGTAGGTTGTGGTCGCCCAAGCCACAGCCAGGCGCGTGTAGCCACGAATGTTGACCAAATAGCTGGCCAGCGCAGTTGCCCAAGTGGCGTCGGCAGGGCGCAGCTGGAAGATGAAGCGCGTCGGATCGCTGTTGCTGAGCACAGCGGCTGTGCCTGTCACGAATTGCGGCACGCGCGCGTTCGGCGCTAGATTCAGGTTTGGCAACGCCATGCCTGTCAAGGTCGGGCCGAGGATGGCCACAGGCGGCGCTGAGGTCAGGATTGTGCGCGCCGTGACGCCGAATTGCTCAGCGCTTGTGACGTTGAAGTCGCGTAGATCAAGCGTGACGCGCACGCCGTTCGGCGCAGCGACGCCGCCTTGCGAGTTGATCTCATTGACGGCCAGCTGCGCGCCGTGCAGCGCACGCCTGCCGATCTCGCCGTCTAAGCCCGTCTGTGGCGCTAGAAAAGCGATCGGCACAGTGCGCGCGGCTGTAGCTGTTGGCGCGTTCGGCGCCGTCAAGTTTTGGAAGCGCGTGTCGGCACAACGCCGTGAGCAGAAGCCGCCGCTATAGCGCGCTTCCTCAAAGGCTTTGCCTTCAGCCGTCAAGCGGAAGAGTATGGCGCCATCCATGGCGCGCAAATTGGTCGTGCCTGTGCCGCTGAAGAGCGACGGATTGTAGACGCCTTGCAGGCCGCCAATGGCGCCACTGGTAGCCAGCGCATCGCGCACAGCTTGCGGGCTGCCACCGCCAATCTCCACTGCTGCGGCCACAGCCGCCACGCTATCGAAGGCAATAGCCGACTCGGAGGTAGGCAGCTCGCCGAAGCGCGCCTGATAGGCTTGGGTGAAGCGTCGGCTGCCAGCGTCCTGCGCATCAGGCGACCAGACCAGCGGCACAATCACATTGGCCACGGCGCTGCCGCCACGGCTAGTGAACTCGCTCAGGTTGCCTTCAGCCGAGCCGTACGCGATCACGCCTGCATAGCCGCGATTGCGCAGCTCGCGCACTAGCGCCGCGGCTGTCTGTGGCGTACCGAAGATGGCAATTGCCTCTGGATTCTCATCGTAGAGCGTCTTGGCTTGAGTAGTCAGGTCAGTCGCCGTCTGATCGTAGGTCACAGCGGGCGCTAGCCGAACGGCGTTGGCTGCGGCGCCAGCTGGGCGTGCGGCGCGCTCAAACGCGGTCAGATCGGCGCGGCCGCGCGCTGAGTTATCGCTGGCTGTGCCGATCACGCGGAAGAAGCGCTGAGTCGTCAGGTAGTTGCCTAGATCGCGCGCCAAATTCTCGCTGCTGGAGCGCATCCGCAGAATGAAAGCGTTGCTGGGGCCTGCAGGCTCGTTGGGCAAGCCGACCAAGTGCAAGATGCGGTTAGTGCCAGCCAGGTCGAGGTTATTGTCGAGCAAGCTGGGAATTTGCGGCCCGATCATGGCGATTGGCTTAGCTTCCACAGAGGCTTGCAGCGCCGTGCGCATCTCGGTTTGTGTGGCGGCGCTGCGCGTTTGCAGGCTGAAGGTGTAGATCGTATTGCGGCGCGCGTTTGGCACAGGCGTGGCGTTATCAGCAGGGCGCGCGGGCCCGCGCACGCCGCCATTGCTATTCACAATTTCCAAGGCGAGCTGCGCGCCTTGCACAAAGTGACGGCTGCTCACCACGTCGCTCTCAGCGGCGCTGCTCAACAACGCCAAGATGAGCGTCTCGCGATTCTGCGCCTGAGTCGGCCTTGCGGCCAGCGCGCCCAGCAGGAATGCACATACAGCGCCGATTGCCATCAATCGAGCGGAAAAGCCTTTGCGCATCTTTGAGACTCCTATGTCATTCGTAGCGAACTGCTTCAATCGGCTGCAAGCTAGCAGCCCGATTGGCAGGATATAAGCCGAAGAACAGCCCGACGGCGAATGAGAACGTCACGGCTAGCGCGATCGACTCCAGCGTGACTGTGGTGGCGATGATGCCTGTGGCGCCGACCAAAAGCGCCGCGCCAACGCCGAGCAAGATGCCGAAGGCGCCGCCAATTAAGCTGAGCGTGATTGTCTCCACCAAGAATTGCATCAGGATCGTGCGCTTCTTAGCGCCGACTGCCTTGCGCAAGCCGATCTCTTTAGTGCGTTCAGTGACTGAGACCAGCATAATGTTCATGATGCCGATGCCGCCGACCAGCAAGCTGATGCCTGCGATAGCGCCTAAAAACAGCGTCAGGATGCCTGTGATGCTATCGGCGATGCTCAGGAACTGCTGCTGAGTCAGCACTGTGAAGTCGTCCTCTGCGCCTTCGCGGATAGCATGCTGTTGGCGCATGACTTGCGCCACAGCGCGCTCGACGCGCGGAATATCCTCACTGCTGAGCGCTGAGATATAAATCACGCTGACGCGCCGCGCGCCGCTGGCCGTACGCGCATTCGAGATCGTCCGATAGGCTGTTTGCAAGGGCATGAAAACCGAGGTATCAGGGTTGCCGGCGAAGCCTGCGCCCACAGGCACGGTCACGCCGATGACTGTGAAAGGCGCGTTGCCGACTCGAATGGTCTGCCCGATCGGATTCAGGCCGCCAAAGAGCGCATCAGCCGCGTCTGAGCCGAGAATGGCGACGCGCGAAGCACGCTCATCATCAGCCTGATCGAACCAACGCCCTTGCGCGATCTCCAGGTTGCGCACGCGATTGTAGTCTAGCGTCACGCCGCGCGCTGTGATCAAAATTTTCTCGCGTTGGAATGCGACCGTGACGTTGTTGACGGTCAGCTCCGGCGCCACGCCGAGCAGGTTCGGCACGCGCTCGCGGATAGCATTGGCATCAGCGTCGGTCAGCGGCTTGACTTGCGTGGCCGTGCGGATGCCTTGAGAAGTTGGCGGGCCCGCAGTGATGCGCACCTGCCCTGGCACGACAGTCACCAAGTTTGTGCCGATGTTGGTGATCTGCCTGCTGATGCTCTGTTGCACGCCATTGCCGATCGAAAGCAAGGCAACAACTGAGCCAACGCCGATGATGATGCCCAGCATGGTCAGCGCCGAGCGCAACTTGTTGGCGAGCAGCGCATCGATGGCGATGCCGAAATTGCGCAAGAAGTTCATGCCGTCTGCACCTCCTGAGCTGCATATTCGATCAAGCCATCTTTCAAGCGAATGATGCGTTCCGATTGTGCAGCGATGTTTGGATCGTGTGTGACGATGATCAGCGTGATACCGCGCTCACGATGCAGCGTGTGGAAGAGCGCCATGATCTCCTTGCCTGTGACTGAATCGAGATTGCCCGTCGGCTCATCAGCCAGGATGATGGACGGCTGATTGACCAAAGCGCGCGCAATGGCGACGCGCTGCTGTTGCCCGCCGCTGAGCTGATTGGGCAAGTGGTGCAGTCGGTCGCCCAGGCCGACGACTGCCAGCATTTCAGCGGCGCGCCGCTTGGCCTCCCGATCGGAGAGGCCGGCATAGGCCAGCGGCAGCGCCACGTTTGCCAGCGCCGTGTTGCGCGCAAGCAAGTTGAATTTCTGGAAGACGAAGCCAATACGCTGATTGCGTATCTCAGCCAGCTGATCGTCATTCATCGAGGCCACTTCGCGCCCATCGAGCTTGTAACTGCCCGAAGTCGGCACGTCCAGCGCGCCCAGAATCGCCAGCAGCGTGCTTTTGCCCGAACCTGACTGCCCGATGACTGAGATCATCTCGCCCTTCCAGACGCGCAAGCTGACGCCGCGCAAAGCGTGGACTTCCGTCTCGCCCATCTTGTAGACTTTGGTCAGGTTGGTCGCCTCGATGATGGGCGGATCGTCGCGCTGTGGCTCAGGGCTGGTGCTTGGATAAACGTTCACGAGTTCGCTCATGCGTCCTTGCTCTCACTTTGGGTCTACATCAACAATGATACAGAAGGCGGCGTAGTCATTCTCGGAAGTAGGCTGTGGCGTGCCTTGTGCGCCTGCTGCGCCGATCAACGCGCCAAATCCGCCGAGCGCGCTCAAGCGAATTGCCAGGATGTTGACCGAATCGCCGACCAGGACGCCCTGTTGGCTCAACTTGATGCCTGACGGCGAGACCACCTGTGCCAATGGCACCAGCGGAAAGCGCTCGCGTGCGCCGTCTGCTGTCTGCACAGTTACTTCGCGCTGCGTCAGCGCGATCAGCTCGCCCTTGACTGTGCGCAATAAGGTTGGATCGAGCGTCGGCGCAGGCCCTGGCGTGCGTGTTGGCAGGTTGCGCGCAAAGGTAGAGAAGAAGCTGCGCAGGCTGCTATCGTTCCTGGCAGCCGTGAAGCACGCGCGGAACTCGGCGCCAACTTGCACGAAATTCCGCCCAGAGGCCAGCAGGGTTGCCAATGGCGGCCCTTGCGTATAGCCGAACAGAGCGCCGCACAGGAACAAGCCGAGCGCCACTAGGGCGCTCAGGCCCAAGCTGAGCCAGCGGCGCTTGCGGCGCGGCACAACGGTAGGCATGACGCTCAGCGCTTCTAAGCCCGCGCTTGCGCCATCAAGAGGTATTCGCTCGGCCGCTGGGCTCAGCGCCTTGCTCAGATCTTCCATTGGCTCAGTCTCGTTAGTTTCGGGCGCCAAAGAAGCCGTTGTTGCGCGTCGTCGTGCCGCTGATCAAGACCACTTGCCCTTCGCGCAGGCCTTCGCCGTTCACTTCGGTCAGCTCACCCACTGAGAGCCCACTCTGCACGTCAATTTCAACTGAAGTGCCGTCGCTGCGCTGCACCACGACGTATTGCCGCCCGCTCGGATCGCGGCGGATAGCGCGCGTCGGCACGGTCAGCACGTTAGTGCGCGTGTTCAAGATAATTTCCACATCGGCCGTCATGCCCAGCAGCTGTGGCACGCGATCAGTGACCTTGATACGTACGCCATAGGTGACCACGCCCTGCGCTGCATCGCCAACAGTATTCTTGCGCTCAACCGTGCCTTTGAGCGGCGTTTGACTATTGACGCCGATCAAGGTGAAGCGCGCCTGCTGCCCAACCTGGACGCGCTCGACATCGACTTCATCGACGCTGATCTCTACGTACAGCGCGCTGGTGTCCGCCAAGACGAAAGCCGGCTGGCCGCCAACGCCAACAAGCTGCCCGACGCTGACGTTGATCGCGCTCAGGATGCCGTCAACAGGCGCTATGAGCTTCGCCTTGCTCAGATTGCGCTCAGCTTGAGCCAAGTTCAGGCGCGCCTGAGCCAGTTGTGCCGCAGCGATAGCGCGCTGCTCCTCGGTCGCGCCCGCCAAGAGCGCCTCGAGCGCCGCTTTGGCTTGTGCCACCTGCGCTTCAGCGGCACGCACCGCTGCATCGCTGCTCTGCGCGCGGCGTGCCGCGTTACAGGCTGCCACAGCCGCGTCGCGCTGATCGCGCGCCTGCTTGAGCGCCTTGCCCGCAGGCGAATCCATATCAGGGCGGAAATCAACATCGAATTGATAGCCTTCGGCCACGTAGCGATTGTAGTTATCTTGCGCCACGCGGAAGTTATCCTCAGCGGCTGCCACATTGGCGCAGCTCTGCGTGATGATGTTTTGCTGGTTATCGAAAGCGGCCTGCGCGCTAGCCAGATTCGCCTCAGCTTGCGCTAGCGCGGCACGCGCTTGTGCAATATCGCGTTCGCTGGCAGGTTTGGTCACATTGGCGTAGTTCGCCTCTTGGATGATCAGCGCTTGGCGCGCCTGCTCCAGCTGCAGCTCCAGCTGCGAGGTATCTAGCTGCGCCAACACGTCGCCCATGCGCACGCTATCGCCGACGCGGAAGTTCACTTCCTGCACTGTGCCGCTGACTTCAAAGGCGAGATTGATGAAACGCTCTGGGCGCAAGGTGCCTGAAGCGATCAGCACGTCATCGAGGTTGCGCCGCTCCACAACGGCCGTGCTCACCGCGCCCGAGTCAGCCGCGCGCGCCTCGCGCAGCTGCGGCAACACGATGAAGACTGTCGCGGCGCACAGCGCCAAGCAAGTGATCGGCAAGAGAATCAGCAGTGTCCGTAGCCAGCGTTTCATGGGTGAGTGCCACTCCGTCTTGTCTGTCTAGTCTTATACAGGTTATAGCATAATCAGCTTAAGAGAGCTTGAGAAATTAGGCACAAGAGCGGCGGACGCCGTTTTTTGAGACACCTTTGGAACGCTGTGCTGCTTGCCTGTGGCGCGCCGAGCAAAATTTGCTAGGCTTCGCCTTTTCGGTTATGCTTATAATCAAACACCCATTTGATTATCAGAGGTGAGGTTGTCTATCATGGCTGAAGTGAAGCCCGTGGCGCTGAGCGCGATCGATTTCTACCAGCTGGACGAGTTGCTGACGCCTGAGGAGCGCGAGGTGCGCTACCTGGTGCGCGACTTCATGGTGCGCGAGGTCGAGCCGATCATCAATCAGTACTGGGAACGCGCTGAATTCCCTATGGCGCTCATCCCGAAGTTGGCGGCGCTCAACTTGGCAGGCGCGACCATCAAAGGCTACGGCTGCCGCGGCCTCTCGCAGGTGGCCATGGGCGTGATGGCGATGGAGTTCGCTCGAGGCGATGCCAGCATCAGCACCTTTTTCGGCGTCCATAGCGGCCTGGCCATGGGCAGCATCGATATGCTGGGCAGCGAAGAGCAGAAGGAGCGTTGGTTGCCTGCTATGGCGCGCATGGAGCTGCTGGGCTGCTTCGGCCTGACCGAGCCACAAGGCGGCTCGAATGCCAGCCAGCCATTGACCACAGCCGTGCGCGAAGGTGATCACTACATCCTGAACGGCGCCAAGCGCTGGATCGGCAATGCCACTTTGGCGGACTTGGCGATTATCTTTGCGCGCAACATGGAGACGGGCCAGGTGAACGGCTTTGTGGTCGAGCCGAAGAAGATGGCGGGCTACACGGCCACGCCTATCGAAGGCAAGATCGCTAAGCGCGCCATCATCAACGCCGATATCAAGCTGGAGAACGTGGTTGTGCCTGCTGAGAACCGTCTGGCGCGCTGCAACAGCTTCCGCGATGTGGCGAAAGTGCTGATGGTGACGCGCGTGGGCGTGGCTTGGGAGGCCGTTGGCGCGGCGATGGCGGCCTATGAATACGCGCTAGCCTACGCCAAAGAGCGCGTGGTCTTTGGCAAGCCTATCGCAGGCTTTCAGCTGATTCAGGAGAAATTGGTGCAGATGCTGGGCGAGATCACTGCCATGCAGCTGTTCACGTGGCGCCTGAGCCAATTGGCGGATGCGGGCAGGCTCACAGACGGGCAGGCGAGCCTTGCTAAGGTGCACAATGCAGCGGCGGCGCGGCGCGTAGTGGCGCTCGGCCGCGAGATCATGGGCGGCAACGGCATCCTGCTGGAGAATCACGTGGCGCGGCACTTCGCCGATATGGAAGCCGTCTACACTTACGAAGGCACCAACGAGATCAACACGCTCGTGGTCGGGCGCGAGATCACAGGCATCTCGGCCATCGTCTGAGGAGGCCGCGCCTTAGCGCAAGCCTCGCCAGACGGCGTCCAGCGCCTGCAGCGCTGTCAGGTTACGGATCGCCCAAGCGCCTCGCAAGCGCAGCGGATCGCTGAAAATGCTGCGCGAGAAGGTCAGATGGAAGCCATCTTCCTGCAAGCCGTGATTCGGCAAAGGCTGCACTGCCAGCCAGAAATTCCACAGTGGCACGCCGAATTCGTCGGCGACTTGGGCGATCACAGCGTTGACGCGATGCCCGCCTTCAATGTTATCCGCCTTTGTGCCAAGGATTGGCACCACGCCTTGCTCTACAAGGTAGCTGACGATCTGCCGCAAGTGGCTCTCGTAGGCTGCCACATCGCCTGACCAGATCGTCTCCATGATCACGAAGGCGATGCTAGGCTTGTGCAGGCGATACTCGCACATCAGCGGCGTCTCGCCGATTTCGCAGCGCTGCGGATCGGCCCAAGTTTCAGTTAGCACAGAAGCCACGTTGAAGCCGCTGTGCACGGTCATGTTGCGCCGATTGAACGAGCCTTTGAAGTGATCGATTGTCGCTTGCAAGTCACTGTATTTGCCGAGCGCGTAATCACCTCGATCGAAGACGCCCAAGAAAAAAGCAGGCACGCTTTGGCAATCGCCAATGACTGAGAAAGCCTTTGGATTGTTGCCGAGCGCTATGCCGCGCGCATAGATTTGCCGAGCGCGCTCGCTGACGCTTGGCACAACGGGCCGCAGCTGCCAGCTGGCTGCAACGCACGGCTGCGTTTCAGCGGCGCGGATGAAGCCCGTCATGCCTGTGGCCGTGTCGGTCAGGCCGAGCCAAGCTTCGTTCACAGGCGTGACGTTATAGAGCAGCGTATCTTTCGGATAGCGGAAAAGCACTTTGGCGCAATCAGGGCATTCGTAAACAGCCGCTATTTGTGCTGTGCATAGGGCGCCTTGTGCTGTCGCGCTGAGCTGAGAGGGCGCTACAGCGATCAGGAGCAGAAGTGCGATCAGAATCAGGCGTAGCATTATCATCCTCGAAGCTCAAGAGCCGCTGGACGTCTCAGAGAGCGCGCGCATGATCTGCGAAGCGCGGATGCCGTTGTTTGCTGTGGCGCGCCCGTTGTTGCTAGCCGCACTCGGATCGTGTTCGGCCAGCAGCGCGCTGAAGCGCTCACGGAACAATTCGGCTTGAGCGCGCTGCAGCCGCCACAGGCGATCCAGGCTCTCTTGAAGTGGCACGAAGAGCGCAAGGGCTTCGCCCACTTTGGCGCGGAAAGCCTCGAATTCCTTATTGTGCGCGCGCCAGGCTTCATCATTAGCGATCGTGAACTGGCGGAAGCGGCGCTGCTCGTCGGCCGACCAATCGTTCCATTCTTGGCGGAAGCGCTCCTCAGAGAGGCGCTGCATCTCAGCAACTTCGCCGATGCGCCGCTCTAGCCGCTCGCCAATGCGCTCAAAGTCTTCGATAATCTTCTTCATCTGGCGGTAAGCCTCTGCCCAGGTCTCAAAGCGCTCGATGCGGCGGCGCATCTCCTCATCATAAGCAGCGAAGTGGCGTGTGAGTTCCTCCACGCGCGCATCGCGCTGCTGTGCCAGCAACGTCTGCTGCTCGATGAACTGCTGAGTTTGCTCGCGCCGATCGCGATCTGCGCTTTGCAGATCGAGGATCAGCTTTTCATTACGCAGCGCTAGCGATTCCAGCAAGTCCAGCTTTGGGCGCAGCGAGTCGATCTGTTTTTGCAGCTCGGGCAGTTCGCTTTGAATCTCTGAGAGTCGGCGTGCATCTTGGCGGCGGTGCTCTTCCAGGAAGGCCAGACGGCGCTCGGGCTCTTCCAGCATTTTGCCGATATCTTCCATGCGCTGTGTGAGCGCAGCAATGGCATTTGCCAGGCGGTCGCGCTCGACGCGAAAAGCGGCCAGCTCATCGCTGAGGCGCTCGACGCGATCAAGGCGCTCGCTTAGCTCGCGGATCGGGCGCGAGAGCACTTCGCGGGCGTTTTCGGCGCGGCGTTCGGCCTCGCGCTCAGCCAGAATGCGCTTTGCCTCAAGCGCCTCCAGATGTTGCTGGATTTCGGCGCGCAAATAGTCGATGATCTCATTATCCCGCCCAACGGGCAGGAAAGCCGTGCGCACGGCTGCCAATTCACTCTCAAGGCCATTGACGCGCCGTGCCATGCTCTCGGCGTACTCGCGCTGCTGCAGCAGTTGCTCTTCCAGCTTAGCGATCTTCGCCTTATCGCGGCGCCGCTCTTCATCCAGCCATTCGATCATACGAGAAAGTTGGTTGATATCCATACTTCACACCTCTCAGAGACGCTTTATTTGCCCTAGCGCTGCATGGCTCAACTATACATTGCTCTGAGCGGCTTAGCAAGATGCACAAGGCTGCCCTTGCGCTATAATCAGGCCTGCGCAGCCTAATTTCCTCAGGAGAGCTTGTCATGAGCAGCACTTTGCGCGGGCCTGAACAAGTGGAGGTGAGCGTCGCTATCTTGACCTCTGCCTTCCAGATACGTGGCAAAATGCCCGTCCTTGGCACCTTTCTGACCTTCATCAACGACGAGCAAAAGCCGACGCTCACGCTCAACAACGCCGTCGTGCTGGGCGTGCATGCCACAAACCCTGCGGCCCAGATGGTACAGCCTGAGATTCTCGTCCTGAAACGCGCCATTCAGGTCTTAGCTCTGGAGAGCGCGCCGCCTTCAGGCATCGTCCTCTCGCCGCGCAGCGAGTCGCTGATGCTCTACACCGAGCAGTATGCCATTATGGGACGTTGGCATATGTCGCCCGACATGCGCGTTCAGGATTTTGTCGAGGCTTCCACGGCGCAGTTTCTGCCCGTCAGCAACGCGCGCATTTATGCGCTTTTCCAGGCGCGGCAGGGCATCATCCCTGGCACGCAGCTTGCCTTTGTACATCGCAGCGCTGCTCAGAGCTACCACAAGGCCTGATCAGCGCTTGTAGCAGGCTTGTCAACTTTGCTGAGGCAGCTTGCCCTGAGGATTCTTGCAGGGCGAAAGTTTTTCGGTCACAATTGACCTAATAAAGTTAGGTCGAGGTGAGCTGAGCCATGCTCCGAAAGACTTCGCAACCGACGGATGATTATGGGCGCGCCGAAGTGCTGCTCGGGCGCGCTAGGGCGGCTTATCGGGCCACACAATACCTCGAGGCTATTGCGCACGCACAGGATGCCCTACAACTGATCCAACAGCACCTGGAGCGCGAGCCGCGTTGGGCCGTCCTGCTTGACCGCGCCTACAAGCAAATCGCCGAGTGCCACGATCGGCGCACCGATTTCGCTGAGATGCGTAAGACGCTCGAACTTTGGGCAGAAGCTACCAAACGGCCCGAAGGCCGAGTCGAGAATCTAGCGCTCCAAGCGCGCATGCACTATCGGCGCGGCGAGTACGAGCAAGCCTTCCGCATTTTGGATGAGGGCGCTAGCTTGGCACAAACTTGCAGCTATGCCGCAGGCTTGGCGACGATCCTGCGCTTCCGCGCCGATGTGCTCTGGCTTGATGGGCAGGTTGAGCGCGCCATCCCAACGGCGCAGCAGGCTTTAGCGCTCTTCGAGCGCATTGACAATCCTGAAGGCCGTGCGCGCACGCTTAACACGCTTGGCATTGCTTACACCTACTTAGGCGACTATTATCAGGCGATTGTGCACTGGCTGCGCGCCATTCAGCTCTACGAATCCCTGGACGAGCGCTTCGGCTTGAGCGTCATTTGCAGCAACACAGGCGAAGCCTACCAAAACCTCTACGCCATGCGCACAGCGCTTTTCTATCATCAGCGCGCAAGCGATCTGCTAGATGGCAAGCTGACCAGCGATCTCTCGCGCAATCTCGGCGTGGACTTAGTGGCTGTTGGGCGTGCTGAAGAAGGCTTGGGCTATTTACAGCGCGCCGTGCACATCGCCAAAGATAACGGCGAGATGGATAACCTGCTGCAAGCGCTCGCTAGCCTTGCTGAAGCCTACTGGCAGCTGGAGCGCTACGCTGAGGCAGAGGCGGTCGCGCTGGAACTGCTCACTTTAGCGCAGGAGCGCAACGCCAAACGCCATTTGCTGCGCGCCGAGCTGGTGCTTGGCTACTGCGCGCTAGCCGCAGGCGATGCCAGCAAGGCGCAGGAGTATTTCCACGAGGCCTTTGTTGAATCGCAGGCGACTTCAGATCGCGCGCTCATTTGGCGCACGCACGCTGCCCTTGCCGATGCTTTCAATCAAGCGCAGCCTGAAACAGCCGCTATGCACTACAGCATCGCCGCTGATATCCTCGAGCAGATAGCCGGAAGCATTGGCGATCCGCAGCTGCGCGAGAATTTCCGCAGCGCGCCGTTGGTCGCCAGAGTTTTGAAGGCTGCTTCACAAAGCTGATCGCGCCATGACCGAGCGTTTGGCGGCCTATGCGAAGCAACTGTTCAACTTGGCGCTCTCAGCTGAGCAGCAGGCACAATTTGCGCAGTATGCCGCTGAGCTAGAGGCATGGAATAAATCGCGCGCCAATTTGACGGCGATCACAGGCATTGAAGCCATTGAAATCCGCCACTTTCTCGATTCGCTCTCTATTCTGAGCGTTGTGGACGTGCCGCACGGCGCGCGCCTGATCGATGTCGGCACGGGCGGCGGCTTTCCGGGCGTGCCGCTCCGAATCGCCCGCCCAGACTTGCGCCTGGCGCTGCTGGAAGCCACTGCCAAGAAAATTGCCTTCTTGCAGCACTTGGCGCGTGTGCTGGCGCTCGGCGATGTGCAGTTTTTGAATGCGCGCGCCGAAGAGGCAGGGCATCAGCCGGATCAGCGCGAGCGCTACGATGTCGTCGTGGCGCGCGCCGTGGCCTACCTGCCGATCCTGGTCGAATATCTGCTGCCTTTGGCGCGCCTTGGCGGGCAGTGCATCGCCATGAAAGGCGAGAGCGCCGAGCGTGAGGTCGCTGAGGCCGCCAATGCTTTGCGCATTCTCGGCGGGCGCGTGGCGCGCATCGAGACAATCCGCCTGCCTGAGGTAGCCGAGCCGCACTATCTGGTCATTATCGATAAAATTGCTCAAACGCCGCATCACTACCCGCGCAAGCCAGGCATCCCTGCCAAGAAGCCGCTCTAAGCCTCTGTGCCATCTGTAGCTGCGCCGTTGGCGCTCGCGAGCGGCACAGGCTCCGGGCGCGGCACAATTTGCATCACGGCGTAGACCTTGTCGCCTCGAGGCATGCGCAAGCCGATCAGATCGCCGTTCAGATCGCGCCGACCGTGTGGCACGTGATCGAATTTGACCACACGGAAGCGCCCTTGCGCCGTCAGCACGATCGCCAAGTCGTTCAGCGTGCCGACAACCGCCGCCGCAATGCGCTCGCCAAGCCTCAGGCGCATCGTCTGCACACCGACTCCGCCGCGCCCTTGCACAGGATACTCCGCTATAGGCGAACTCTTCGCTGTGCCGCTCTCCGTGACCGTCCACAGCGCCGCCTCAGGGCGAACGATCTGCGCGCTGACGACTGTGTCGCTCTGGCCTAGGCGAATGCCACGCATCCCGCCTGCAGGCAAGCCCATCGGGCGCACTTCAGAGAGCCTGAAGCGGATAGCTTGCGCCTCAGCAGTGACCAAGATCGCCTCATCGGATTCGCGCGCAAAATGCGCAGCAATCAGCCGATCTGCGCCTAAGTTGATCACAGAGAAGGCCCGCGCCGAAAGGCCTGGTAGATCGGCTGTGCGAATGCGCTTGACCTCGCCCCTCTCAGTCGCCAACAGGATGTAGCCGTCTTCGAAGTTGGGCAGTAGGCTCAGCGCGCCCACGACCTGACCGCTCTCGCGCAGGTCGCATAGCGCGCTCACCTCGCCGCCACTGCTCGGATCGTCGCTCAGCGGCAAGTTCTGTACAGGGATAGTAGCGGCGCGCCCTTCCGCAGTGAATAGGTACAGGATGTCGGCCGTGTTGCTGCGCAGCAGAAAGCGCGGCGGGTCTTGCGTTTGCGCCGTGATCTTCGGCGGCGCATCCTGGTAAGTGCGGCTGATCTTGCCGCCATGCGTCAGCGCGACCCAGGTGCTTTCCGAGTGTGCCAACAGGTCCTCAGGGCGTACCTCTGTGGCAGCGCCATTCAGAATGGCAGTGCGGCGCGGATCGGCGTAGCGCTTCTTGATCTCGAGCAGCTCTTCGGCGATCACCTTGCGCAGCAGCTTCGGGCTGTCCAAGAGCTTCTCCAAATAGGCGATCTGCGCTTGCCTCTCGCGGTATTCGTTCTGAATTTTCTCCTGCTCCAGCGCAGCTAATCGGCGCAATGGCGTATCGAGAATGGCTGTGGCTTGCGCCTCAGAGAGGCCGAAGGCGTGCATCAGCGCGCCGCGCGCCTCATCGCTGCTCTCGCTCTCGCGGATGATGCTGACGATCCGATCGATGAAGCGCAAGGCGATCAGCAGGCCTTCCAGGATGTGCGCACGCGCGCGCGCTCGCTCGAGATCGTGCCAGGAACGGCGCCGCACCACCTCCAGCCGATGCTCCAGGTAGACGCGCAGCGCCTGCTTGAGCGTCAGCATGCGCGGCTCGCCATCTACCAGCGCTAACATGATCACGCCGAAAGTGCTTTGCAGCGGCGTATATTTGAACAAATCCTTGAGCACGTCTGCAGGATCGGCGTTGCTCTTGCACTCGATCACCAAGCGCAAACCTTGCCGATCGGACTCATCGCGCAGGTCGCTGATGCCATCAATCTTGCCATCGCGCACTAGATCGGCGATGCGCTCGATCAGGTTGTTCTTGTTGATTTGATAGGGAATCTCGCTGACCACGATGCGCGTCTTGCCGCGCTCAAGGCTCTCAATGTGAACTTTGGCGCGCACAGTCAGCTTGCCGCGCCCAGTGGCATAAGTTGCCACGAGCGTGTCCTCGTGCTCTGTGGCATTTTTGCCATCGCCGCCACGGAAGATCAAGCCGCCCGTGGGAAAATCAGGCCCTTTGATGAAGCGCATCAGGTGATGCACGTCGATTTCATCGAGCCGTTCCCAGTTGGCGAGCAGGTACACCAGCGCATCGCAGACTTCGCCCAGATTGTGTGGCGGCACGTTCGTGCTCATGCCGACGGCGATGCCGCTAGAGCCGTTCACCAGCAGATTCGGGATGGCTGCAGGCAGCACAGCAGGCTCTTGTAGCGAGCCATCGAAGTTATCTACAAAATCGACCGTCTGGTGCTCGATATCGGCCAACAGTTCCATGCCAATGGGCGTCAGGCGCGCCTCAGTGTAGCGCATGGCAGCTGCCGAGTCGCCGTCGATGCTCCCGAAGTTGCCTTGCCCGTCTACCAGCTCGTAGCGCACCGAAAAATCCTGAGCTAGGCGCGCCATGGCCTCATAGATCGCCTGATCGCCGTGCGGATGAAACTTGCCCAGCACCTCGCCGACGATGCGGGCGCTCTTTTTGTAAGGCGCCTCAGGATGCAAGCCCATCTGATGCATGACGTATAGGATGCGCCGCTGGACGGGTTTCAAGCCGTCACGGGCGTCGGGCAGGGCGCGGGCAACGATCACGCTCATAGCGTAATCCAGGTACGCCTCGCGCATTTGCTCATCAATGTTCACGGTTCTGATCGAGCCGATTGTAGGTGTCGTCACAGTGCTTTTCTCGCGTGCTTCGCTTCACAAACGCGTTGAATGATAAGGCAGCCTCGTCAGAGCTGTCAAAAGAACGTCTGTTCTGAATGTAGCACACTGCTGCAAACGAATCAAGCGTCTTTTCAGAGTCAGCGCGGCCTTCGGGGCAGTTGTGCCAGCGCCGCTTTGATCAGCTGCTCGGCGTAGGCACAATTGGCGCTCGCCGTCATATGGAAATCGGTATCGGTGAACTGATCGGCAGGCACGGCATCCCAGAAGTCCAGGTAGCGCCATTGCTCGCGTTCTGCCACACTTTGGAAAGCGGCGCGGTAGCCGTCGTAGGCCCAGCGCGGATAGTAGGTGTTGTAGCGCAGCGGATGCGATAGATTGCGGTAGATCGGCTCGTTGACTAGCACGGTCGGCACGCCTTGTGCTGCCGCCAAAGCGACGCCTGCCTTCAGCACGTCAAAGTTCAGGTCTTCAGGCGCGATTTGTTTGGCTTGGCGCAGGCTGAGCACATTGACCGAGAGGACGTTGTCGTCAGGGATCAAATTGACGGGATGCGGCGCGATGAAGCGCGGCAAGACGTGATCGAGGCGCGTGCTTGCCCAAGCAGGCGCATAGAGCTGATGGCGCAGCCAATCAGCAATAGCACGCCGCTGCCCGAGGAGAGTGCGCTCTTGCCAGGTGCGCGGCGGCAACGGAAATTGGTCGAGCTTGAAGGCATATTGTGCCTGCAGCGCCGCGACTTCCTCGCGGTGCGCCAAAATTAGCGGGAAATCGAGTTGATCGGATGGATATAGCGACGCCAACGACGTCGACCATAGGATCAGGTCAGGTGCGTGCGCCAAGGCGCGGCGCAAGATCAGGAAATCTTTGATCACAGTCAGCGTCGGATAGCCGAGATTGTAGGCGCGCACACGCCGCCCATCAGGCGTGCGCAAGTCGAGCGCATTGATGCACGCCGCCTGAGTCTGATCGGCGCGCAACAAGTAGCCCCAGATCGCCGAGTCGCCTAGCATCGCCACGCGGAACTCATCAGCCGCCTTGGGGCGTGCAATCCGATGCGATGCGAACAGCTGCTCCAAATCGTCCAGAGTGACGGCATAAGACGCTTCAGGGAATTCGGCGAATGGAAAGCGCTCGCGCGGCGGGAAAAAAAGGCCATAGACGCTCAAGCGGCTCAGCAAGCTGAGTGGCTGTGCCACATACCACAGCACATTGAAGATCGCGAAGAGCGCGGCTGCTTTCACAAGCGCGCGCCACAGACGTAGGTCGTTCATCTGCCGATCAATCCTAGCCAAACCTTGCTGATCAGCTCAGGCTCGGGCAGTGCGAAGAAAATCCAGCCG
>RFIM01000070.1 GCA_003695215.1 Chloroflexota bacterium | reverse complement strand
TTTGCGATGAACGTCCAATTCCTGTACTATGAAGCTTGCCCTTCGCATGAAGCAGGCTTGCAGCGGCTGCGCGAGGTGATGGCCCAAGAAGGCCTGGACGCGCCCATTGAAATTATCAAGGTTGAGACGGAAGCGCAGGCTGAGGCATTGCGCTTCATCGGCTCGCCGACCATTCTGATCAACGGCGCCGACATCGCGCCCATCAGCGGCGAAGCGCGCTATCGGCTGACTTGCCGCACCTATCGCCTTGAGGATGGGCGCTTCTCGCCGTTGCCTTCAGCCGAGCTGATCCGTGCTGCCTTGCAAAAGGCCGCTGCACAGCCTTGAAGTGGACCTGAGGTAAGCATTTTCAGGAGGTATTTCGATGATTCCACTAGCCGTTGGTGCACAAGCCGTGCCGTTCAGCCTGATCGGCGTGGACGATCGGACGCACAGCCTTGCCGACTACGCAGATAAGCCAGTTGTGGTCGTCATTTTCAGCTGCAACCACTGCCCGTACGTGCGCGCATGGGAAGATCGGATGATCGCGCTGCAGGCCGAGTATGCGCCACGCGGCGTGCAGTTCTTGGTCATCAACGCTAACGACCCTGCTAAGTATCCTGAGGATGATTTTCCGTCTATGAAGCGGCGCGCCGCCGAGAAAGGCTTCAACTTCCCGTATCTGCACGACGAGACGCAAGAGATCGCGCGTGCCTATGGCGCGACGCGCACACCTGAAGTCTTCTTGTTCGATTCAAGCCGCACTTTGCGCTATCACGGCGCCATTGATGATAACTATGAAAATCCCGCGGCTGTGAAGCAACACTACCTGCGCGCCGCGCTGGATGCCGTGCTGAGCGGCACACAGCCCGCTATTGCGCAAACTCCGCCTGTAGGCTGCACCATCAAATGGCGCAGCTGAAAAAGTGGTCGGCATCCGTGCCGACCACTTGCTTCAAGCCAGGTTGAGCAGCGTATTCACGCGCTGCGGATGAGCCGCCTCGTAAGCGGCGATGCGATCAGCCATGTTCAGCAAGTAGCCAAGCTGATCGACGCCATCGAGCAGGCAACGGCGCGCAAAAGGATCGATCGGGAAGCTCACAGCGCGCCCATCAGGCAGCACCACCTGCTGCGCCTCCAGATTGATTTGCACTTCAGTCTCAGGCGCCTCCTGGACGAGGCTGAAAAGCTGGCGATGCGTTTCAGCGTCCACTTGGATCGGCAAGAGGCCGTTTTTGAGCGCGTTGTTGCGGAAAATATCGGCGAAGTAGGTGCTGATCACAGCGCGGAAGCCGAAGCCTTGCAGCGCCCAGACAGCGTGCTCGCGCGAGCTGCCTGCGCCGAAGTTATGCCCTGCCAAGAGGATGTGCGCGCCTTGCGCCTGCGGCTGATTCAGGATGAAGTCAGGGCGCGGCGCGCCTTGTGCATCGTAGCGCCAATCGTAGAAGAGCGCGGCGCCTAGCCCTTCGGCGCTGGTCGTCTTCAAAAAGCGCGCTGGGATGATCTGATCGGTATCGATGTTCTCAATGGGCAGCGCCACAAGGCGGCTGCTGAACGGTCGGATCGGTTGCATCGGTCACTCCTGGTCGCTATCTCAAGGCCTCAAACGCGTTCGAGCATCTCGCGTGGATCGGTCACGCAGCCGTTGATGGCGCTGGCAACTGCCGTCAACGGGCTGGCCAGGAAAGTCCTGCCGCCTTTGCCTTGCCGCCCTTCGAAATTGCGATTGCTAGTGCTGACGGCATACTCGCCCGGCTGCAGCTGGTCACCATTCATGGCGATGCACATGCTGCAGCCTGCCTCGCGCCATTCAGCGCCAGCTGCCTTGAAGATCTCATGCAAGCCTTCGGCCTCGGCTTGGCGCTTGACCTGCTGCGATCCCGGCACGACCAGCATGCGCACATTCGGCGCGATCTTGTGCCCTTTCAGCAGCGCCGCAGCAGCTCGCAAATCGCTCAGGCGCGAGTTGGTGCAGCTGCCCAAGAAGACCACGTCAATTTTGTGGCCGAGCAGCGGCGCGTTCGGCTGCAAGTCCATGTATTTCAGCGCTTTGATCAGCGTCTCGCGCTGACTTGGATCGCCGATCGAATCAGGGTCAGGAATTCTGCCCGTGATCGGCATGCCCATGCCTGGATTGGTGCCATAAGTGATCATCGGCTCCAGCGAGTCGGCATCAATGTAGACCTCAGCGTCGAAGACGGCGCCTTCATCGGTCGGCAGGGTGCGCCAATCAGCCACAGCGCATTCCCAAGCCTCGCCTTTTGGCGCAAAAGGACGCCCTTCAAGGTAGGCGAAGGTGGTCTCATCAGGCGCGACCATGCCCGCCCGTGCGCCGCCTTCAATGCTCATGTTGCAGATGGTCATCCGCTCTTCCATTGAGAGCGCACGAATGGCAGAGCCACAGTACTCGAAGACATAGCCTGTGCCGCCGCCAACGCCGATCTTGGCGATCAAGGCGAGGATGACGTCCTTGGCTGAGACGCCGAGCTTCAGGCTGCCTTCGACGCGCACAGCCATCGTCTTTGGCTTGTTCTGCAGCAGGCATTGCGTTGCCAAGACATGGCCGACTTCGCTAGTGCCAATGCCGAAGGCCAGGGCGCCAAAGGCGCCGTGCGTGCTGGTATGGCTATCGCCACAAACAATGGTCATGCCAGGCTGAGTCAAGCCCAGCTCAGGCCCGATCACATGCACAATGCCTTGATAAGCGCTGCCTAGCGCATAGAGCGGGACGCCGAACTCAGCACAATTGCGCTTCATCTGCTCGATCTGCGCCGCGGCTTGCGCATCCATGATCGGAATATCGAGCGGCGTGGTCGGCGTGCTGTGATCCATTGTCCCGAGCGTGCAATCAGGGCGCCGCACCTTCAAGCCGCGCTCCCGCAACATGGTGAAGGCTTGCGGCGAGGTCACCTCGTGCACAAGGTGCAGATCGATGTAGAGAACGGCCGGCGACTCGTCGGTTTGCGGCGCAACCAAGTGGCGCTCCCAGACCTTTTCGAACAAGGTGCGTGGCTGAGACATCTTGCAGACCTACCTTTACAATTGCGTGTGTGGTATGAAGGCGTAACTATAGCCGATCTTGTGTAGATCGGCCAGGGAAATTGGCACAAGGGCAGCACCGCGGCTGCCCTTAGGGCGCCCAAGCCGATTATTCTTCTTCAATCTCCTCGATGATATCAGGCTCCTCATCGCTGATGAAGTGTGCCCAAGCGCCCTGCATGCCATCTTCGGTCACGCCGTAAAAAACGCGCGTATGGCCGCCTTCAGTCATCACGAGATCGTAGCGCACGACGCCACCGCGCTTGTAGCGCTTCCATAAGCCGATATTGCCCGACCACTGCACGCGATCCAAGTCCACAGGATTGGTCTCGTGTTCCATGATGGCGTAATGCCACAGGCGGCGCGCCGAAGTGCGCGTGACATTCTTAACGATGCTGCCGTTGCGCAGATCGCGCATGATGTGATACTGCTCGCCTTTGCGCGTTTCAGTGCCAATGATCTCGACGCCTGTGCGCGGCACGCCTACTAAGGCCGCGTCTTCGCGGCTCGGCGTTCTCACTGCAGTTCTGGAGCGGCGCGCGCGCTTGGTCGGTTCGGCGGGCATTTCAGCAGCGGCTTCAGGCTCACGGACAGGCGCGGGCTCGGCTTGTGCTTCAGGCTCAGGCAGCGGCTCAGCGGCTAGCACAGCCACAGGGCGCAGGCTTGCGGTCGTCTTCTTAGCAACTTCGATAGGCGTGGCGCTGCGTTGCGCTCGGCTCAGCACAAGGCGCACGATCTCATCGCGCACAGCCAAGCTGGTCTCGGCTTCATCGCGCACATAAATTTTGTTGTCATCAATGGCGTACGGCACATCGTTGCCGCGCGGCACCTGAATGCGAATAACCGACTTGCCTGAAGTCTCTTGCGCGTCAATCTCGACTTCAAGAGGCGGATTAATGCTGCGCGCGATCTCTGTACGCAGTATCTCGATGCTCTCGCCAATATTGCTGACGCCGATCGGCACTGTGGTCGGGTCAGCGGCCACGCCGATATAGATCGTGCCGCCGTTGGTGTTAGCAAAGGCACAGACATCAGCGATCACGGCGTAAAGTTTGCCGCCTTGCCGCGCCATGCTCTCATGGAAGGACTGCACAATGCTCGGGCCTGCCTCGCGCGCCATTTGCACATAATCGTAGACTTCTTGGCCGCCAAAATACGGGCGCGAGCGCGCGAAATCGTTGCTAGTGAACATCTCGCGCAGGGCCTCAAAGCTGCGCTCAGGCAACAAGACTTCAGTGATGCGGTCGCCAATGCCAAGATTCTTATCATTGCGCGGGTCTTTGGTCAGGCGATGCGCGTCCGAGCCTTGAATGCAACGCATGCGGCGCGGGTATTCAGGCTTAGTGCCATCGAAGAAGCGCGCTGTGGTGCCGCGTCCGCGCCGATCCAAATCGGTCACTTCCAGGCAGTGCAAATGTGGGTCTTGCGTGTAGGCGATGCGAGTCTGGCCGCCGAAATCGAAGCCGCGCATGGCTACGCCGTGGGTGGAGTTGGCGTGGGCAGCAATGGCGATGCCGCCAGCCTCGTTGATCATGCGATACGCCGTTAGCACGTCTGATGAGGCGCCGACGTTGGTCAAGCCTTCATCGAGCGCTTGGGCAGGCACATGCAGACTGAGCAGGATGTGTTCAATTTGGCGCACGCGCAGCGCAGGCGAGAAAATGCCCAGCACGTGAAAGCCGAAGGTTGCGGTGAACTCAAAGCCAGGCAGGACCAGGATTTTATCGAGCAGACGGCGGTATTCGGCAAGGCGGCGGCGCTCTTCGGGCGTGGCGCGCTCGCGGCTTGTCAGCAATTCCAGAGTCTTGATCTCATCATACATGGCCGCATAGCCGGCCACTGTGTTGTGATCAGTGAAGGCGATGATATCCAAGCCGCGCATCTCGGCGCGGCGCAAAATATCCAAGTAGGTGACGTTCGGTTCCTGATAATCGGCAGAGGCAGGCGTATGAATGTGCAAATCTACGCGGTACCACTGCATTTTGCCATTACGCTTGCTAGATCGGTTGGTCATAGACGAAATTCCTGCAATCAATAAAGCGAAAGCAAGCGGCAGCTCCTCAGCCCGTCTCTAGCTGCCATGCCCACTTAGGCTGCGCTTTCACACTCAATACTGATACTACACTGCTGAGGCAGAAAGTCAAGCGCACAAGGTGAGCGCCAGGCTTGTACATAGTTTGTGAGAGATGGTTCGGCTTTGAATGCGCTATAATCTGAAGTTGAGCTAAGCTTGGTAAAGTTTTGAGTGCTGAGCATGAGCGACTTGTCAGCCATACCTGCCCTGAATGTTCAAGAGACATTGCTGCAACTTCTAGAGCGCGCCCGCGAAGTCTTGCCGTTTGATCAAGGCGGCATTGCGCTCTACGACGCTGAGAAAGGCTGCCTTGTGCCATATAGCCTGACCAATAGTGCGCCGCTGCAGCCTGTGCGCCTTGGCGAAGGCGTGATCGGCGTCGCGGCGCTCTCACAACAAGCTGTGATCGTCAACGATGGCAACGACGGGCTCGATCGCGCTGATAGGCTTGTACGCTCCGAGCTAGCAGTGCCAATGCTCCTCAACGGCACCTTGCGTGGCGTTTTCCACGCGCAATCCTACCAAGCCAACGCTTATACAGCACAGCACCTTGCCATAGCGCGTTTGATCGCCGATCAAGCCGCTTTGGTGCTGAACACAGCTCAGCTCTATGAGATGCTCAGTTTGCGCTACGAGCGCTTGAACAGCTACAACGAAGAGCTGTATCTGCGCAATGAAATCAGTCGCCTTGCGGCCTCAGAACTACCGCTAGAGGCGCTGCTGCCCAAGATTTTGGAGCCATTGGCGCGCTTGGTCAGCGCTGATGCTTGCTTGATCTCGCTATGGAACGCCAGTGAACAGCGCGCGCATCGCACAGCAGCCTACGGCTTGGATATTGGCGATCTGGCTATCGACAAACGCGAGACGGGCGGTACCTCTCTGGTTGAGCGTATCATCACCTCTGGCGAAGTGTTTATCCTGAACAACGCGCATCAGCTCAGCAACCCGCCGACGAGCTTGATCACTGACTATGAGGTGCGCGCCCTTTTGGCGATGCCGCTCACCGCGCGCGGGCGGCCGATCGGCGCGCTACTCATCATGAATTTGCGTGATAACGCGCCTTTTGATCAATCGCACGCCGATCGCGTTCTTTCGATCCTCGATCAAATTGCACTCGCCATAGATAATCGCACACTGCTTCAGGACACGCAAAATCGCCTCTCTGAGACGGCTGCGCTGCTAGAAGTGGCCGCTGTGGCGGCCAGCAGCTTCAGCGCTGATGAGATGTTCAGCGTTGTGCTGAAGCTCAGCCGCCAAATGCTGGGCGTCGGCGTCGGCGCCTTTTTCCTCTACGATCGCAACACAAACGCGCTCAGCTTGCCGCCGCATGCCTCGTTCGGCGTGCCAAGCGAGATCGAAGAACTGCGCTTTCCTGTCAATGCGCCTGGCAGCCATATTGCCATTGTCTTCTCGGCGGGCAGCCCATACTTGGCCAACGAGCTTTCAGGCAATGTGCGCGATAGCAGCGAGGCAGACCGCTATCTGATCGAGAAGCTGGCGCTTTACAACCTGTTGTTGGTGCCGTTACGCGTTCAGGACGAGCCAATGGGCGTCTTTCTGGTCGGTAACAAGCGCACTAGCTTCAGCCGCGCCGATGCGCAACTGCTGATGGCAATGGGCAGTCATGTGGCAGCGGCGCTGCGCGGCGCTGAGCTGCTACGCAGCATGAGCGAGCGCTTGCGCGAGACTATCGCTTTGCGTCAAATTGCCGAGATCACGAGCACGACGCTTGATCTAGACGAGATGCTGGCCCGTGTGGTGCATGAAGCCGCCGAATTGCTCGAGACGGAAGGTGCCTTCCTTCACTTGCCCAATGACGAGCACTCAGCTTTAGCAGTGCATCGCCGCTCACAATATGGCATCGCCCTCAACGCCAATCTGCCCGATCTCTCGCTCGCGTCCGATCATTTTATCGTCTATGTCTACCACACAGGCAAGCACTATCTGAACAACCAGCTCAATAGCGCTGAAGGCATGCCTGCGGATTGGCACGCCATCATCACGTATCCGCTCAACACACGCAATCGCACGCTCGGCACTCTCAGCGTTGTCAATCGCCATCAAGGCGATTTTCAGGATTCGCACCTTGATTTGATGCGCGCCATCAGCGCTCAGATCTCGACTAGCATCGAGAACGCGCAGCTTTTTGCTGCAGAGCGGCAACGCGCCGATCTCATGGCGTTAGTCAGCCGCATCAGCCAGGAATTGACCGCCACGCTCAGCCTCAACGAGCTGACGCGCAAAGTGGCGCTCGCCATTCATTTGCAACTCGGCTATGAGGTAGTGAACGTCTGGATGCTGGACGCCAACGGCACACAGCTGGAGCTGAGCGCTTCCGCCACGAATATCGCCAAGGCTCAGCTGGCCGAGAATACCAACCTCTCGACGGGCGTTGGTATTCTTGGGCGTGCCGTCAAATCAGCTGAGACTCAAATCGTGATCGATCTAAGCGAAGATGGCGATCACACCGCTGCTTGCCGCACACTAGAGCGGCCTATGTGGATCACTGCAGGCAGCGCCTTAGTGGTGCCGATGCGCTACAGCACGCGCACGATTGGCGTCATTGAGGCGTACTCGACGAAGGTGAACGGCTTCCGCACAGCCGATTGCATCGCTCTAGAGACGCTCGCAGCGCAGGTCTCGATTGCTATCGAAAATGCGCGGCTATGGGATCAGGCACGCCGCCGTCTGCTGGAACAAGGCATCGTCTACCAGATCAGCCGCGATCTGAGCGCGATTCTTGACTACCGTGAGTTGGTTAATGCTATCGTCAAGCACATGGGGCGCGCCTTAGACGCAGGCTGGTGCCTGCTGGTCAGCTATGAGCGGGCGCGCGGTCGCCTGACGGTTGAAGCCGAGTATCGCCTGCCCGAACTGCCTGAAAACCTGCTGCCTACGCTCATCGGCCAGACGCCCGCCTTCATCCAATACAGCTCGATTGAGCGCGCTATCCAAACCCAACGCCATGTGATTGTGACTTATCCGATCACGGCGCTGGGCACAAGCGGCAACGGCTTGTGCACGCAGCTCACCTTGCCCATCATCGCAGGCGACCGCGTGATCGGCTGCGTGCTATGGGTCGAGCCGCGCTCGCCACGCGAATTCAGCAGCAGCGACGTGCGCCTTGCCCAAACCTTGACTAGCCAAGCGACCATTGCGCTGGAAAATGCGCGGCTATTCCGTCAAGCTCAGCGCCAAGCCCACGAACAGGCATTGCTGCGCGAAGTGGCGATCAGCTTGAGCAATGCAACAGATATCCTGAGCATGTTCACGCGATTGGCGCGCGTCATCCAAGCCTTAGATGGCGTGGACAACACGGTCATCGCCATCAAGGATGAGAGCGGCCAGCTGAACGTCATCACCAGCCATCTGACGACGCGCACGTTGGATACCATGGCCTTGCCCTATCTGCTGAACCGCGCGCCGCACCTGCTGAGCAATCTGACTGAGAGCGTGCCTGCGCGCGCAGGCAGCACCATCATCACTTTTGCGGAGCACTTGGCAGCTTATCCGCTGCACGCGCACGTGAGCATCTTATTCGTGCCGATTCTACGGCGCAGCGAGCCGATTGGCGTCCTTGAGATCGCTTCAGACAATCCGATGCGCGTCTTCGATCCGCAGGAAGTGCAACTGCTGGAAGCGCTCGCCAATCAAGGCGCCATTGCCTATGAGAGCATCAACTATCATCAGCGCGAGCAGCGCCGCTTGCGCCGCCTTGAGCGCTTGCAGATCAGCAGCCGCAATCTGAGCGGGCAGCTGAACACGCGCATGTTGCTGGACGCCATTGTGCGCGAAGCTGCCCAAACCTTCGACGTGCCTGCTGTCAGCCTGATGACGCCCGATCCTGAACAGAAGACTTACACGCTGCGTGCTGCGATCGGCCTCTCCGAGCGCTATGTGCGCGAACGCCGCGCCTACACTGTGAACGAGACTCAGCCCTACATCCTGACGCCTGAGAACGCTGACGGCGATGAGGAACAGCGCCGTCTGATTCAAGAGGAAGGCTGGCAGCAAGCCTTGATCGTGCCGATGCAAAAAGGCGATCAGCACTTAGGCGTCCTGAATTTATACGCCTATGATAAGCGCACCTTCAACGACGAGGAGAAAGAGCTGGCAGTGCTGTTCGCGGCTCAAGCGGCCGTGGCGCTGGAGAATGCGATGCTCTTCGAGGCGCTTGAGGAGCGCGCTGTAGAGCTGATGCAAGCCAATCGGCTCAAGAGCGAGTTTCTAGCGCGCGTCAGCCATGAGCTGCGCACGCCGATGAACAGCATCAATGGTTATAGCGAGATGTTGTTGCGCCAAACTTACGGCGCGCTCAACGAGAAGCAAGCCGATCGCGTTGAGCGCATTTTGCGCAACGGCCGTAACTTGCTCGCCCTGATCGATGACCTGCTCGATCTCTCGCGCATCGACTCCGGCAGGATGGAACTGCACCTTGAGTCGGTAGACGTGCGCGAGGAAGTGAACGCGGCAATTTACAACCTCGAGAGCCAAGCCTCGGCGCGCGGGCTGTATTTGCGCTATGAGCCTGCTGAGAATCTACCGATGGTCTACGCCGATGCGACGCGCCTGCGCCAAATTATCGTGAACCTGTTGGGCAACGCCATTAAGTTCACCAAGCAAGGCGGCGTCTCGGTGCGCAGCCAACTGACCTACGAAGGTGAGCGCGCCTTTGTGCTGACCGTTGTCCGCGATACAGGTATTGGCATTCGCCCTGAGGATCAAGCCATCATCTTTGATGAGTTTCGTCAAGCTGATGGCTCGATCACGCGCGAATATGGTGGCACAGGCCTAGGGCTAGCGATCACGCGCAAGCTAGTCGAGATGATGGGCGGGCGCATTTGGGTTGAGAGCGAGGTCGGTGTAGGCAGTGCCTTCAGCTTCACCTTGCCTGTGGCACACTAGCCGTCTCAGTGTGGCAGCCAGCCGAAAGGCGGCTCATCATCCTCAAGCGCCTCATGATCTGAGCTGGGCGCAGCGCTTTGTAAGTGCCTCTGCCGCAAGCGCCGTTCAGCTGCAAAGCCGAGCCGTCGCAGCTGCGCAGGGGCGATCAAGCGGTTCTTGAAACTATCGGCCGAGAGCGCCAGTTGCGCAATGGCGCGCGCAGCCAGCTCAGCGCTCAACGGGCGCATGTTGCTCAGCGCCCAGCCGATCGTTGGCAAGACGCCCAAGAAGCTCAACAAAAGCCCGAGCGGACTGCGCGGCTCGCCAGGTGCATAGAGCGGCGGCGCATGGATGATTGTCCAGGCCAGGCCACACTTTTGGACGTAGCGCTCAGCTTCGCGCTTCGCCTCAAGGTAGCCGCTCGGCACACCTGGAGCAGCCGCTGCGCTCAGCAGCAGGTAGTGCGGCACGCCATCGTTGGCGGCCATCTGGGCCGCATTGCGCGCCGAGACAAAGTTCAAGTGCCGAAAAGTCAGCCCGCGCGCCGCATTGGGCTTCATGCCGCCCACAAGGTGAATGACGACGCCATGCCCGCGCCCGCGCCCGCGCAGGCTCGCAGGATTCCAGACATCGCCATGCACTACTTGCACGCTTGCGCGTAGGACGCCCAGCTTCTCCTCCTGATCAGGGCGCACAAGCACAGTCACTTGCGCACCTTCATCCAAAAGCGCCCGCACCACGCGGAAGCCGAGAAAACCCGTGCCGCCCGTCACAAAAATCCGCGATAAATTGCGAGTCGGCATTGCCGCCTAGAGATTCCAGCTCTTCAGCTGCTCGATCATTGGATAAGCCGTCATATCCAAGTGGACGGGCGTGATCGAGACGTAGCCTTGATGAACTGCCCAGATATCTGTGCCTTCTGCGCTCACATCGCCTGTTGGCGCTTTGCCACCGATCCAGTAGTAAGGTCGGCCTTCGGGATCAAGGCGCGTGACCAGCTCATCGTGGTAAATGCGGGTGCCCTGTCGCGTGATCTGCGTGCCTTTGATCTGATCATAAGGCAAGTACGGGATGTTCACGTTCAAAAGCGTCATCGGCGGCAAGCCGTGTTCCAGCACCTTTCTGGCGACGTGCTTGGCCACTTCGGCTGCGGCGCTGTAATCCGCCTCTAGCGAGCGCGAGTCGAGCGAGAAGGCAATGGAAGGCTTGCCGTGAATTGTGCCTTCAAAAGCGGCTGCCACTGTGCCGCTATAAGTCAAATCTTGCCCGAGATTAGCGCCGCGATTGATGCCTGAGACGACCAAATGCACCTGAACGCCCAGCAAGCCCATCAGCGCAATGGCGATGCAATCAGCAGGTGCGCCGTCAGTGCTGTAGGCCTCAATGCCTTCGCCGATCTTGACGGGCGTCACTCGCAGCGGCTTGGTCAGCGTTTTGCGATGCCCATTGGCGCTTTGATTCTCTTCTGGCCCGATCACGATCACGCGCCCGAAATCGCGCATGGCTGTGGCAAGCGCCAACAAGCCTGGCGCAAAAATGCCATCGTCGTTGGAGACAAGAATGCAGCGCTGCGATGTCTTTGCGGTCATGCTCTGTCAATCCTTCCGAAATCGCGTACATTGGCTGCAATTATATCACGCAGCTAGCGCTGAACGCGGTGCTTGAAGCCACAGGCCGTTGCCAAGTGGCAGGGTCTTTCCGCAGGCGCTTGAGCAAAAGAGCCTTGCCAAGAGTCCATCTTGCTCAGGCTTGTGCCAATCTCTTGCACATCTCCTGAATTGACAAACGTTGAAAGTGTGCTAGAATGTCAATTTACAATGACCTCAAAATCAGCCGCTAGAAGTTCGTCCCAAGAGCGCCCGTCTTGTAGCAACATGGTGAGGAGCGAGATCGTATGCAGCGACGCCTGAACACCAAGAATTATGCGCGTACGCGAGACGTGCAAGCGTTGCCCTCGCTGATCGAGGTGCAGCTGAATTCGTTCCGTTGGTTTTGTGAGGAAGGCTTGGGCGATCTGTTCGCTGAGATCAGCCCGATCGAGAATTTTAACGGCACGCTCAAGCTCTACTTCCCAAGCAATTCGCCCGTGGCGCGCGATTTGGGCTTGAAATACTGGTTCGAGGAGCCTAAGCACAGCGAGGACGAATGCCTTGAGCTGGACATGACCTACGCCGCGCCGTTATATGTGCGCGTGGCGCTCATCAACCATGAAGCAGGCGGCGAAGTCATCTACAATGACATCTTCATGGGCGACTTCCCAATGATGACCAGCAACGGCACCTTCATCATCAACGGCATTGAGCGCGTGGTCGTCAGCCAGCTGATCCGCTCGCCCGGCGTCTACTTCGATGTCAGCGAAGATCGCACCACAGGCCGCGCCTTGGCAGCCGCCAAGATCATCCCTGATCGCGGCGCTTGGATGGAATTTGAGACGCGCAAGAGCGATCAGTTGATGGTCAAGTTCAACCGCAAGCGGACGATACCTGTGACTGTGCTGTTGCGCGCTTTGGCGGCCGTCTCAGATGGTTATGACGATCTCTCGCCTATTCAGCGCGGCACTGATGAAGAACTGCTGGCGCTCTTCAGCGATGTGGACAATAACCCTGAGCATCAGTATATCGCTGCCACTCTGCGCGCCGAGACGCAGTGGGACTTGCGCCAACACAGCGCGGCCGAAGCGGCGCTCATTGAATTTTACAGAAAGATGCGCCCTGGCGACCCTGCCACGCTAGAGAATGCGCGTGGCTACCTTGAAAGCCAGCTCTTCGATCAGCGCCGCTATGACCTTGAGCGCGTCGGGCGCTACAAGCTCAATCAGCGGCTGAGCCTTGATGGCATCATTCCGCGCGACGTGCGCATCATCACTAAATACGACATCGTGCAGATCGTGCGGCGCATGGTCCAGATCAACAACGGCGAGAGCCAGCCCGATGATATCGACCATCTGGGCAATCGGCGTGTCAAGACTGTTGGCGAGCTGATTCAGAACAAGCTGCGCGTTGGTTTCCGCCGCGCCGAGCGCGTGGTGCGCGAACGTATGCTGAACCACGAGAGCGATCGCGTCACGCCGCTCTCGCTGATCAACATTCGCCCGATCACAGCGGCCGTGCGCGAGTTCTTCGGCAGCAGCCAGCTGAGCCAATTCATGGAGCAGACCAATCCGCTGGCAGAGCTAACGCACAAGCGCACGCTCTCCGCGCTTGGGCCAGGCGGCCTGCGCCGTGAGCGCGCGGGCTTCGACGTGCGCGACGTGCATCACAGCCACTATGGGCGCATCTGCCCGATTGAGACGCCTGAAGGTCCGAACATCGGTCTAATCGGTCGTTTGGCGACCTATGCGCGCGTCAATGAGTTCGGCTTCATCGAGACGCCCTATCGGCGCGTGCTGAAGACGCTCAAGATCGATGATGAACGCTTGCTCGGACGAGCGCTGCGCGAAGATATCACTGACGATGACGATAACGTGCTGATCGAGGAAGGCACGCGCATCACACCTGAGGTGATCGCACAGCTGCGCGCTCTGGATATCACAGAGGTGCCCGTGCGCCCATTTGTGACCGATGAGACGGTCTATCTCTCAGCTGATGAGGAAGATCGCTACACCATTGCCCAAGCTAATGCCAAGCTGGACGAGTTGAACCAATTCGTCAGCGACCGCGTCTCCTGTCGTTTGCATCAGAAATTCCTGGACGCTGTGCCAACGCGCATTGACTTCATGGACGTGGCGCCGCGCCAGATCGTGGGCATTTCCGCCGCGCTCATCCCGTTCCTTGAGCATGATGACGCAGGGCGCGCCTTGATGGGATCGAATATGCAGCGCCAGGCAGTGCCGCTCTTGCAGCCTGACGTGCCGATCGTCAGCACGGGCATGGAAGATTGGGCCGCCTACGACTCTGGGCAAGTGGTGTTGTGCGAAAAGGCGGGCGAGGTAGTCAGCGTCCAGGGCGACCAAGTGGTCGTGCGCGAGGAAGACGGCAAAGAGCGCATCTACAAGCTGCGCAAGTACACGCGCTCCAATCAGTCCACCTGCATCGATCAGCGCCCTGTAGTCCACAAAGGCCAGCGCGTCAAGCCGAACGATGTGATCGCCGATAGCTCGTCCACAGTTAACGGCGTCTTAGCGCTCGGCCATGATGTGGTTTGCGCTTTTCTTTCTTGGGAAGGCGGCAATTACGAAGACGCGCTGCTAGTCAGCGAGCGGCTGCTGCGCGAGGATCGCTTCACCTCCGTTCACATTGAGAAGCACGAGATCGAGGCGCGCGACACCAAGCTCGGGCCCGAAGAGATCACCTACGATATTCCGAACGTGGGCGAGGACGCGCTCAAAGACCTTGATGAACATGGCATCGTGCGCATTGGCGCCGAGGTCGGTCCGAACGACATCTTGGTCGGCAAGGTCACGCCGAAGGGCGAGAAGGAACTCAGCCCAGAAGAGAAGCTCCTGCGCGCTATCTTCGGCGATAAATCGCGCGAGGTGAAAGATACCTCGTTGCGGTTGCCACACGGCGAGCGCGGCAAAGTGGTTGACGTGCGTGTCTTCAATCGCGAGGAACATCGCGATCTGCCTGCAGGCGTGGAGCAAATGGTGCGCGTGAGCGTGGCACAGCGCCGTAAACTGACTCAAGGCGACAAGATGGCAGGTCGGCATGGCAACAAAGGCGTCATCTCCAAAGTGGTGCCAATTGAGGATATGCCCTACCTTGAAGATGGCACGCCTGTAGATATCATCTTGAATCCGCTGGGCGTGCCAGGGCGTATGAACATCGGTCAGATTCTCGAGACGCATCTGGGCTGGGCAGCCGATCGGCTCGGTTTCCGCGCCATCACGCCCGTCTTCGATGGCGCTGAAGAATCCGAGATCGAAGCCGAGCTCGGGCGCGCCTGGATGATCGATCACGCCTGGAAGATCGTCACTGAGCGCGCTTGGGAATGGATCAAGGCGCTCGAATACGATCCTGAGGCGCTGACCGATGATGACGAAGTGCGCCGCCTCTACATTGATCAATGGCTTGGCGAGAAGCCTGAATACGACCGCGAGATGCTGGTCGAATACGTCTATGCGCGGCGCGCTGTGCTACGCGAGTGGCTGCGCGAGCAAGGCTACGATCCTGAGGACATTTTGCTTTTCGAGACTGAAGGCGTCAGCCTTGAGGAGCGCGATCGGCGTGACGCCAATGCTGTCGAGGCGACCTTGCGCCTGTGGTCGCAGGTTGTCAGCGGCGAGCCGACGCCTGAACAGCTGAGCGGCGAGGCCCTGCGCGAGTATGCGCATCGCGTCTCGCTGCGCACAGGCGAGCCTGTGCCAATCTACGGCAAGCAGAAGCTCTATGACGGCAAGACGGGCCTGCCTTTTGATCGCGCTGTGACAGTCGGCGTGATTCACATGCTCAAGTTGGCGCACTTGGTCGAGGACAAAGTCCATGCGCGCTCGATTGGGCCATACAGCTTGGTCACGCAGCAGCCGCTGGGCGGCAAGGCGCAGTTTGGCGGTCAGCGCTTCGGCGAGATGGAAGTCTGGGCGCTGGAAGCCTACGGCGCTGCTTACACGCTTCAGGAGATGCTCACAGTTAAGTCGGATGACGTGCAAGGGCGCGTCAAAGTCTACGAGGCGATCGTCAAGGGCGAGCCAATCGAAGAGCCAGGCATTCCTGCCAGCTTCCGCGTGTTAGTCAAAGAGCTGCAGAGCCTGGGCTTGGCTGTTGAAGCCATCACTGAGAAGGGCGAAGTCATCCGCTTCGGCAAGGAAGAGGATAAGTCGCGCCAGCAGCAATCTAAGGTGCCAACAGGCTTGCTGGGAATCTCTTCAGGCCTGAATCAGCAGGGCTGATCGGCATACGCCTTACAGAGCAGGAGCGCTCAGGCCGAGCGCTCCTTTGTGCTGCTCATTCTTCGCTCTCGTCATCAGCAGCGCTGAAAGCGGGCAAGCGCACATAGAAAGTTGAGCCAACGCCGACTTGGCTCTCAAGCCAGATTTCGCCCTTGTGCATCTGCACGTATTCTCTGGCGATGGGCAAGCCTAAGCCTGCGCCTGAGCTTTCGATCACAAGGCGCTCATCTTCATCGCGGAAGAAGCGCTGCCAGATGCTCGCTTGCTTCTCAGGCGGAATGCCGACGCCCGTATCCTGGACGCTGATGACAACTGAGTCGCCTTCGGCGCGCGCGCGGATGGTGATCCTGCCTTCAGGGCGCGTGTAATTGAAGGCGTTGTTGGCCAAGTGCGTCATGATCTGCGCTAGTTTATCGAAGTCGGCGTACAACAAAGGCAGATCGGGCGGCACATCTGTCTCAACGGTCATGGCTTTGCGCTCGTTGCGGATGCGCTCTGCCAGGTGCCGTTTGGTCATCTCCAGCACTTCCTCAAAGTTGACGGCCTGCAAATTCAGCTTGACCACGCCGCGATCAATGCGCGAGATATCCAGCAGCTCGTTGACCAAGATCGAGAGCTTGTCAGCATTGGTCTTGATTGTGCTGAGGTAGCGCGCCTGCGCTTCATTGAGCGGGCCCGCGGCGCCGAGCAGCAGCAAATCGGCATAGCCCTTGATCGAGGTCATCGGCGTGCGCAACTCATGGCTGACCGTCGCCACGAATTCTGTTTTCATGCGGTCGACTTCGATCTCGCGCGTGATATCGCGGAAGACCGAGACCGTGCCCAAGAACTGATCGCCCATGTTCACAGGCGAGAGGATCACGCTGACAACTTTGCCGCTCTCGAGCGTGATCTCGGCGCGCAACTCATCGCCGGGCTTGTGCGAGGTCGGATCGGCTGTCCATTGCTGGACTGCCTCAAGCCAGTTCTGGCCGCCAACAGCCGTGTACAGGCCTGAGAGCGCGCTGATGTGGCTGCCGATGACTTGCTGGCGCGGCAGGCCGAGGATACGCTCAGCAGCGCTGTTGAACTGTGTGATATCGCCATCTTGATTGGCGACCATGACGCCATCAGCGATGGACTCGACAATGGCGAGATTCTTGGTGCTATCCACCTGCTCACGGCGCACCATTGCGCCGAGCCGCTCTGCCTGCTCACGGATTAGCGCATACAGATCGGCGTTGTTGAGCGCATTGGCGATCTGCGTGGCAGCGGCCATCACTGAAGGCAGTTGATTGGCCGAGAAACGGTTCGGCGTGCGGCTGAAAAGCATGATCACGCCTTGAACTTCCTCGCTGGCCTCTAGCAAGGCCACGATCGCAGCACGCGGCTCGCTATCAGCTTCGCTCAGGCGCACCCAGCGGTAATCCTGCTGCACATCGGCGATGATCACAGGCTGCTTGGCCTGAATCACCCAGCCGGCCAAACCTTCGTGTTGCGTGTAGCCCATTGCCTCGCCTTCGCGGTAGGGCATGTTGACCTGAGCGCGCACTACTAGGCTATCGGAGAGATTATCGATGCTCAGGATAGCGCCCATGTCGGCGCCAACTGCCTCAACCAGCTTCTGCAGCGCGCGGCCTAGCGTCATCTCGACATTCAGGCTCGAAGTCAGCTCAGCAGTCAGGCTGTAGAGGAAATTGAGCGCGTCGCGCTCGCGTTGCAGCTCTTGCGTGCGCTCCTGCACAGCGCGTTCCAGCTCAGCGGCGAAGCGCCGCGCCTGCGCAAAGAGCCGCGCATTCTGCAGCGCCGTTGCCAACTGTGATCCGACCGTCTCCAAGACGCGCTGATCGTTAAGCGTGAAGGCCTGCGCGTTCTGCGAGTCAGCGGCGATCAGCGCGCCCATGACTTGATCAGAGGCGATCAGCGGCACGCCGATGAAAGCGCGCGTCTCGGCAAAGCCAAGCGCGCTAGCATATTCGCCTAGCACACGCGCTACTTCATCGCCGATGAGGCGTTGCGTGCTGCGGCTCGCCATCACAAAGGCGACTTCATCGCGGCTCATAGGCTGTGGCGGCAAAGCCAGCTGCTCGCCATTGCGCAGCGCAATCGGATAGGTGATCTGGGTTTGGTCAGGGCTGATGACCGCCACGAGGAACGACTCAGCCGTCACCAAATCTGGGAAGCGCTGACGGGCGATCTCAAAGACTTCCTCTTCCTCAATGGTAGCTGCCAAGGCTGTTGAGAGCTGGCTGAGATTGAACAGCTCTTGCAGCTTAGCGGCGGTCTCGCGCTGCAAGCTGGCATTTTCAATGGCAACAGCAGCTTGAGCGGCGAGCGTGCGCGCCAAGCGGACTTCAGTGCCGCTGAAGGTGCGCAGTGGATCGTGAATCTCAAGGACGATCAGACCAATAGCCTGCTCGCGCACGATCATCGGCAAGGCGAGCAGGTAAGCGGCGTTGCGCCGCGAGAGCATAGCGCGCTCAGCTTCGGAGAGATGCGCGTCAGAGGCGCGCAGCAGGATTGTCTGGCGCGTCTGCAAGGCGCGCTCTAGCGTGGGATAGTCAGCCAGATCGTAGTACGTCTCAGGCGCATCTACAGGCACATTCTGCAAGGCTAGCTGCTCATGATTGACGATCAGCGCGCGGCTATCAGGATGCCACGTGCTGATCTTGCAGCCATCCGCCTGCACTGCCACGATCATCTGGATGGCGATGTTGCGCAGCACCTGCTCAAAATCGAGGGTGGCGGAAATGGACTGCGTGGCTTCGAAGAGCGTCTCAAGCTCGCGCGTGCGGGCAAAAGATTGTTCGAGCAAGTTGGCGTTCTGAATGGCGATTGCCGTCTGCGAGGCGATAGTCTGTGCCACTTCCAGCTGGTCCGGGCGGAAGGCGATCGCATGGCTGACGGCGCTGAAGATCATCACGCCGATACACTGCCCGCCGAGTGCCAACGGCACTAATACCTGCGAGAGGACGCGCTGATTGGCAAGGCTGCTCGGCACAATTGGCGCGCGCGCATCGCGGCCGACATCCCCGATAGCCACTGGGAAGAGCGAAAGGCGCGCATCGGCGATCAGCGGCTGCCCTTCAAGCGGCAGCTGATCGCGCCGATCGGGCGGCTCGACATTACGCGGCTGTTCGATGATCGGCTTGGCAACCTGCTCTTGCAGATCGAAGATGTAGGCGATGCCGTGATCCGTGCCGAGCATCTCCTGCAATTCGCGCAGGGCGACGTCGAAGATATCTTCCAGGTCAAGCGTCTGTGTAAGCGCATTGGAGACGCGATAGAGCAGCGAGAGGCGCTTGGCTTGCTGATCCAGCTCTTGAGCGCGCGCTGCCGCTTCACGATAGAGCGCTTCAGTCTCGCCTGCAATTTGGCGCTGGCGCTGGAAGAGCTGAGCGTTCTCAAAAGCGACTGCCACTTGGTTGGCATAGGTGAGCGCCAGCTGCTCCATAGTTGGCGTGAAGAAGGCAACGTCATACTTCTCTAGCACTAACAGGCCGATCAGGCTGCCGCGCGAGACAAGCGAGACGCCCAGCCAAGAGCGAGTTGGCTGCTCAAGGCTCATTGGGAAGCGCGAATCTTCACGAATATCGGGAATATTCAGCACTTGCCCGCGCGAGGCGATCTCACGGAACAGATCGGAGTCGGCGATATCGGCTTCAATGCCGATCAGCGCTGCGTCATCGCCAAAGCCGCGCGCCGCTTGAATGACCAGCTTGCCGCCTCGCCGCAACCAGAGCGTGGCCCGATCGAACTCAAGGATGCGCGCCAATTGCTCAAAGACCAGCTGCGTCAGCGCTTCTAGCTCCAAGACTGTGGTCAGCTGGCCTGAAATCTCGGTCAGGGTCGCTAGTTGCGCAGCGCGGCGCGCCACATCTTCTTCAAGGGCAGCGCGCTCGGTCACATCTTCAACCAGGATCACACTACCGCTGATGGCATCGCCTTCCTGGAGCGGATATAGGTAGTAGTTGCCGATGCGCGCATCGGCAACATCAGGCAGGCGTATATCCAGCAGGGATTGCGGCTCGCCTGTCTGCAGCATTTGGGCCAAAGGCGCTGCCAAGATCGGCTCGAGCGCAGGCCGATAAGCGAAGAGCGGCTGCCCGCTAGCGGCTTGGGCGTCCCAGCCGAAGGTGCGCTGCATGAAGGCATTCACAGTGCGGATAGTCAGCGCCTTATCGACCACGATGATGCCCTGCTGAATGGATTGAATGATGGCTTGGTTGAAGGACGTCAGCCCGAGCGTCTCTTGATAGAGCTGCGCATTTTGAATGGCGACCGAGGCCTGGATGGCGAAGGCAGTCGCTTTCTCAATGTCATTGCCAGTGAAAGGCGGCTTAGGATCAGTCTTGATGAAGGTGAGCGCGCCAATAGCTTGTTGCTCGCGCAGGAGCGGCACTGAGAGCAAGGTGCTGATCGGCAGGCCGAGGCCGATCTCGGCAGCATAGAGCGGATCGGCTTGATCGATCGCGTTGAGCGTGACAGGTTGAAGCGTCTGAATGGCGCGCGCGCTTGGTAGCGTTGAGTCGCTCAAAGCCAAGCGCAGGCCGCTGAATTGCTCGGCGTTCAAGCCGCGCCCGATCACGCCGATTTGCTGATCGCCTTCGACAAGCCAGACGTAGACGCCATCAACGTTCAGGATGTCAAGCGCTTCGGCGCAGATAGTGTCGAGAATCTGATTCATGTTGAGCATGGCGTTGACCGACTGCCCAACACGGCTGAGCGCGACTGAGAAGCGTTCGCGATCGATAGTTTGGCGCAGCAGCTGCGCGTTCTCAAGCGCCACAGCGGTCAGGTTGGCGATGCGTGAGACGAACTCGAGCTGCTCGCGGAAGCCGAAGGCCTGGCTCAACTCGCTGCCCATGTGGATGGCGCCAATGGCGCGCCCGCCGGCGATCATCGGCACGACCAGCGCTGTGCGCTCGCCTAGATCGCGCCACAGGCGTAAATCATCAAAGCCTGCCACTTGCTCAGGATCGGTCAAATCGTACAGCTTTGGCATCGGCTCGCTGACTGCCAGGCCGAGCGCAGTATTTTCCACAGGCAGGCTTGGCACAGGGTTCACGCGCACCTCGCCGCGTGGCGTGATGGTAGCACGGCGCACTTCAAAGCTCGCGTTATCCTCGCGCAGCAAGGCGATGTTCATGCGCGTGAAAGCGATCATCTGCTGGAAGCCGTTGGCCACGCCTGCGATGATCTCGTCAAGGTCAAGCGTGCTGGTGACGGTCTCCATCAGCTCGTTAATGCGCGTCTCTTGCTGGGCAGCGCGGGCGATATCTTGATAGAGCCGCACGTTCTCTAGCGAGGCAGCCGCTTGGGCCGAGAACAGCTCAATCGGCCGCAGCGAGCTCTCAGTCGGCGCCAAGCCATCTGCAGGCGAGTCAAGGGTGATGATGCCAATCAAGCGCGAGCGATCCAGGCCGTAAAGCGGCAGGTAAAGCGTGTCGAGCGGATGCCACTGCTCGCTCGGACGTGGCGAGAGCGCGGGCAAGCGCAGCGTGGCCACTTCGCTGAAGGCGCCTTCTTCATTTGTGCCCACAACGCCGGCGATCAGCTTGTTCTCCGTCACCCACGGATCGCTATAGCGCAGGTAATAGGCACTGCCGACGCGATAGTTGCGCAGCTCAGGGTCAGCGATGCGCTGCGCCCAAACAGCGCCAGGCAACAAGTGGCGCTTGAATTTCTCGGCCTCCTCAGGCGTGAAGCCCGCCAAAGCCGTCTCCAGCGGCTCAAAATTTTCATCGCGCAAGGTGACGGCGACGCGGCCCCAGCCTAAGGCACGAATGCTCTCTGCAATGACGGCGAGACGCGTCGGCACGTCTGGTGCGCGCTGCATTTCATTGGTGGCCAGGTAAAGCTGCTCCAAGCGATCGCGCTCGCGCCGCGTCGCCTCTGCTTCGGCTTCGTAGGCGCGCAGGAGATTGTAGTTCTCAATGGCGAACGCTGCCTGATAGGCGAAAGTCTCCAGCGCTTCGATCGTTCGCAAATTCGGGCGCAAGCCGTTGCGCGGCTCATCCACGCTGATCACGCCGATCAACTCGCCGTCAGCGCTGCGCAATGGCACCAGCAGCAAATCCTCAGGGCGCCAAGCGTTAGGGCCCGTGCGCGGCGTTTCGCTCGGCGTCACCTCCACAAAAGAGATGTCGAGCTGTTGGCGATTCTGCTGCTCTGCAGGGATGAAGTAAGAGTTGCTGATCCGAAAGTCGGGCTTGAAGAGCTGTTCAAGGCGGTTGAGCGGCACGCTCACGCGGCGCGCTTCTTCCCACTTCTGGAGCGGCAGGCCTGATTGGGCAATGCGGCGCGTGCCTTGCATCCGCCTATCTACAAGGCTGATCATGACGATATCGAAGCCGATGGTCTCGCTGATGGCATGCGCCACGACCTCTAATACATCTTCAATCGGCTCGCCGCTATTGACCATGCGTCCGATCTCAAAGAGCTGGTTGAGCTGCTCAGTGCGCTGCTTGAGCAGCTCGGCGCGATCCAGCTGATCGCGATAGCGCTCCTCATTGCCGATGCTGATGGCGATCTGGCTGATGATAGTCTTGACGAAATCGAGCGTTTGGGCGCTCAGGCGCTCAAGCTCAGGCGTGGCTAGGTGCAGCATGCCGACGATCTCGCCGCTATAGGTGATGGGCGCGGCGATGGCGCTGCGCATCTCGGGCGGCTCAGCGGCAAGGCTGACGGCGCTATAATCGGCGACGAAGATCGGCTCGCGGCGCTCAAAAGCAGCCTGCTCAATCGGCGCTAGCGCAGGCAGCGCGCGCGCTTGACCGTAACGCACGCGAATGGCAGGGGCATTCGGCGCTGACCAGCGCTCTCTGGGCTCGAAGAAGGCGATGCTCACGAATGGGATGACGAGCGTGCGTTGTATCTCATTGCGAATGACCGTGATGATGCGCTCGAACTCTGTAGTGCTGTTCTGCTCGTTGCTGATGCGCGTCAGCGCATCCATCTCAAGGATGCGTTGGCGCAGGTCAGCGTCAGTTACCTGATAGAGCTTCTGACGGTCTACAGCAGCTGCCAACTGCACGCCAATGGTCTGGAGCAAGTGGAGATCGTCTTCAGTGAATTCACGAGTGCCGCGGCTAGCAATGGTTAGCTCGCCGAAGCTGCGCTCCTGAACTGAGAGCGGCACTTGCGCAGCGCTGTTGAAGCCGAAGCGCTCGGCAATTTCGCGGTAGGCAGGCAGCAGGCGCGAATCCGCTCGCAAGTTGTTGCTGAGGAACGGCCGCTGCGAGAGCGCGACGCTGTTTTGAAAGCCTGGGCGGTACGTATCGAAGATGACAGGCTCTCGCAGGCCTGTTAAGCCGACAGTGTACTCGGGCGGGACGACCAAGGCGCTGCTTTGATCGTCCAGCACGCCAACCGTGCAGATTTCGCAGCCGAACATCGCAGCGGTCTCGCGCACAACGGCCGGGATGATCTCTTCAAGCGGCAAGTTGCTAGCGGCGATCTCAGCGATGCGGCGCAGGCCTTCGGATTCATCCGTGCGTTCGCGCATTTCACGGTAGAGGCGCGCATTCTCGATGATCATAGCCGCCTGCGCTGCAATGATCGAGAGGACACGCGCATGCTCCTCAGTGAACTCAACGCCATCCAAGCGATTGGAGACTTGCACCACGCCCAGGCGCCTGCCGCCGATGATCAACGGCACCATCATGGTTTGGCGCACACCGACCAGGGTGGCCAGTTTATCCAAGCCGCTATCGCGCAGCATCGGATCAGCGCGCAGATCGTTGCTGATCCAATAATCGCTCTCGTTGTAAATGCGGTAAAAATTGGTGCCAGGTGTGATGGGAATGCGGTAGTGGCGAATCTTATCGTCATCCACGCCGTAGAATGGCGGATGGCTGACCAATTGACCGAGACTCGGATCGTAGAGCAGGATGCCGCACATTTGGCAATTCATCAGCTTGGCGATCTGCTCGTTCAGGTAGCCGTACATCTCATCGGCCGAGCGCAAGACGCCAATGGCTTGGCTGACCTGCTGCAAGCCGCCAAGCTCTTCCGAGCGGCGATGTTCTTCATCGTACAGGCGCGCGTTTTCCACCACGATAGCCGCTTGGGAGGCGAAAACGCTCAGCAAGCGCATGTCATTTTCAGTGAAGCCTTTGCCATCGCGCTTATTGGCGACCTGAATCACGCCGAAGCGCCGATTGCCAACGCGCATTTGCACCAAAGCTGTTGTGTGAACGCCAACGGCTTCGGCCAGGCTTTTCAAGCCTGCCTCACGCACGATTTCGTCACTCAGCACGGCGTTGGAATACCACCACTCGCGCGTTTGGTAAAGCACAGCGCCGATGCTGCCTTCAGCAATGGAGATGCGATACATAGCCACAATGGACTCAGGCACGCCGTAGAAAGGCGGCTGAGCGATCA
>RFIM01000006.1 GCA_003695215.1 Chloroflexota bacterium | reverse complement strand
GCCATTCGGCGCGGCTTCTTCCAGCAAGAGATCGCCGATGCGGCTTTTGCCTTCCAGCGCCAGGTCGAGCGCGGCGAGCAGGTCATCGTCGGCGTGAACCAGTATGCTGATCCAGAAGCGAAGGTCGAGATTCCGATCCTTGAGATGGATCCGCACGGCTACGATCGGCAGGTGGCGCGCTTGCAACAGTTGCGTCTTGAGCGCGATAATGAGCGCGTCGGCAGCGCCTTAGCGGCGCTGCGCGAAGCAGCTCGCGGCACGCAGAACCTGATGCCGTTCATTTTAGAAGCAGCGCGCAGCTACGCCACACTGCAAGAGATCATGGACGTCTTCCGCGCTGAATTCGGCGTTTATCAGGAAGATAACGCCATCTAGCTCAGCGCACGCCGAGATCAACAATGCGGACTGAGAGCAGCACATCGCCTTCGCTGGTCGCGTTGCTGGGATCGCGCGGCGCGATCTGCTCGACAACGTCCATGCCTTCCACCACTTGGCCGAAGATGGTGTAGCCTGCGTTTTGGTCGCTCGGATCCAGACCTGGCAACGGCGCGTAGGTGATGAAGAACTGGCTGCTGGCTGAGTTGGGTGCGCTGGCGCGTGCCATGCCCAAGACGCCGACTCGGTCGTATTTGAGCAGCGGACTGATCTCGAGCGGTAAGGTATAGCCTGCGCCGCCTGTGCCTGTGCCTGTTGGATCGCCGCCTTGGGCCACGAAGCCAGGGATGACGCGATGGAAGGTTGTGCCGTCATAAAAGCCTTGTTGCGCCAGGAAGACGAACGAGTTGACGTGCTGCGGCGCCACTTGTGGATACAGCTGGATCACGATCCGACCTTTAGCAGTGGTCAAGATCGCGCAATAGGTATGCGTCGGATCGATGACCTGCTCAGGCGCGCTGAATTGCTTGCCCTTGCCATCAGCGGGCACGCTGACGTTCTCAGGCTCCTTCACGCCGACGCAAGGGCCTTCGCCAACAGAGACAGGCGCGAAGCCCGCGCTTGCGACATTGGGCGTAGCAGGTGGCGCGTTAAAACGCGCATCGACAGCGGCTACGCTCAAGGCTGTATCCAAGACTAGAGTCTGCATCAGGCGTTCGAAAACAGCCGTGACCTGGACGCGTTGCGCGGGCGCACTGACCGCTTGCACGAGCAAGACATAGCCCGGCGCTACGTCCAGCAGCCAGAGACGGCGCTCGAGGTCGATATAGCCGCCGCTTGTGCGATCGGCTACGGATTGATACTGCATGACGCTCGCGCCTTTGAGCGCGCCTGCAGCGACAGGCTCAATGCTCACATTCGGCTCGGAGCCGAAGACGGCCTTCATCAAAGCGAGCGCGTCAGCGTCCGCGCTGATGTTCGGCACGCCGAGCGAGCTGACCGTGCGCACGGTCAAGCTGATGTTGTTATCGGTTGGGTTGACGGGCGCGATGATGTTGTAGGCAACAGGACTCGAGTTCGGATTCGGCTCGACGCGCCAGCCTTGTGGCGCTTCAAAGCTGATGGCGCCATCTGGGCTGCGGAAAGGCGTGAATTGCAGCGCAGTGGCTGTGGCGCGATCGATGAAGTCGGCAGTAGCATTGAAGGTCGGCGTGAAGGTCGGCGTTGGATTGAAGACGCGCTCAAGGGCCAACAAGGCGCCTTCGCGCTCGACTTCAATGGTCTTAGTCGCCTGTTCGAAGACTTTCTGCGTCTTTTCCCAGAAAGCGCTCTCGCTGACGCCTTGCATGATGATCAAGGTGACAGGATCGAGCGCTAGAATCCAGATATCGCGCTCAATAGTCAAGCGGCGCCCAGTGCGCGGATCGACATCCTGTTGCGTTTGGCGCACACCAACACCGCGATACTCGCCGTTGCGCCCTGCTACGACTTCACGAATTTGCACGCCTTCTTGGCTGCCGAACACACGCTGTGCCAGCTCAGCAGGCGTGGTATTGGGCGCCAAATTCGGAACGCCAAGGTCTTTCGTCGGCGTGATCAGCACGCCAACGCCAAGCGACTCGTCATCCGCAGGCGTGAAGATATACGAGATCGGACTGAAAGACTGCACATTGACCTGAGCGCGCCATAGGCGCGGAAATTCGAGCGCCAACAGGCCGTCTTCGCTGCGCCACTGCGCAAAGGTCAGGTCAGCGAACGGATCGCTCTTGGTCGGCACAGCCGTTGGCGTGATTTGGGCTATGGCAGTGCCTGTCGCTTGAATGGCAGCGACCAATTCGCCGCTGACAACGCGCGCGACCAGCTTATCGACTTCTTCAAAAGGCACACCGCTCTCATAACGCGAGCCATCGGCTTGTGTGAACCATTGCAAAGTGCGTCCGTCGTCAATTGACCACATCAGCGTTGGCGTGAAGCGAATGCCTGTCTGCTCGGCGAAGCGCGCCGCGCTCAGGATGACTTCAGTCGTCTCGCCGGCTTCAAGGCACGCCATGACCTGATCGGCGTTCAGAGCCAGCTTTTCAGCAATGGCGCGCAGTGTAGTCGGATTGAAGCTCTGCGCGCCTTGCGCGTTGTGCTGATCGAAGAGCGCATCGTGCATCTCCCAGAAGGCATTTTGCCGCCCTGCGCACAGCGCTGCCTGCGCTGCTAGGAAGGATGGATCGTCGCCCAAGCCGAAGACCATAGGCAAAAGCATGAAGCGCGCCTTGCCTGTGCGCACATACGCTTCGATGATCCGCTTGACTGTATCGTGGTAGAGCGCGCAGCCCGGACACGAGAAATTGGAGAACTCAGCGATGATCAGCGCCGACTCAGGATTGCCCAAGACGGGAAAGCCCGCCACTGTGGTAGTTTGCTTGATATCGGCATATGTGCGCCGCGCTGAAGGCGTGGCTGTTGGATCGCCTTGAGCGAAGCTGGGCGCAGCCAGGCCAACCAGCCAGAGCGCCATCATCGCTGTGAGCACTAGGATAAAAGAACGCCGCATCAGGATACCTCTCTGAACTGTTGTTGCACCTCTATTGTGGCAGCTTGTAGCTGAGCGCGCCACTTTTGTTAGCCAACGCTCAGCTTTTTGCGTTATGATTGATCTATCCCACGAGGATGTTCAGCGAGGCGCGCTATGGAATTGAAGGCGAACGCTTTTGCGCAGGCAGCGACCATTGCCCTGGAGGATATCCAGCTTCAGACAGCGCTCAGACGCGGCACACATAACGCTTACAGCGCTCGCCTGCGCGCCATGAGCGAAGTGACCGACGCCGACGCCTTGCGTCAGCAGGCGCGCGCGGCTAAATTGCGCGCCTTGCGCAACCTGCCTGAGCTGCTAGAGCGCTTCGAGGCGAACATCGTGCAGCGCGGCGCAACTGTGCTTTGGGCAGAAGATGGCGAAGCATGCAATCGCCTTGTGGTCGAAATTGCGCGCCAACATGCCGTCCAGCGCGTGGTCAAAAGCAAAAGCATGGCCACCGAAGAGATCAACTTGAACCAGGCCCTTGAAGCCGCTGGGCTGAGCGTGATCGAGACCGATCTGGGCGAGTACATCGTGCAGCTCGATGGCGATTCGCCGAGTCATATCGTCATGCCGATTATGCATAAAACGCGCGAGCAGGTGCGCGATCTGTTCGCCGAGAAGCTCGGCATGGCGCCGAGCGATGATCCTGAACAACTGACAGCCTTTGCGCGCCAGAAGCTGCGCGAGGCGTTCCTGAGCGCTGAGATGGGCATCACTGGCGCTAATTTTCTGATCGCTGAGACGGGCACGGTCGCCATTGTGACCAATGAAGGCAATGGGCGCATGTGTAGCAGCTTGCCGCCTGTGCATGTGGTCATAGCGGGCATTGAGAAGGTGATCGAGAGCGTCGCTGATTTCGCCACGCTAGTGCAGCTTTTGGCGCGCAGCGCCACTGGTCAGCGCCTGACTTCTTATGTCCACCTGATGGGCGGCGCGGCAGGGCCTGATGATCCTGACGGGCCGTCTCATATGTATGTGATCCTGCTAGATAACGGGCGCAGCCGCATTCGCGAGACCGAGTACGCCGAGGCGTTGGCGTGCATTCGCTGCGGCGCCTGCCTGAACGCTTGCCCAGTCTATCAGAAAGTTGGCGGGCATGCCTATGGCTGGGTGTATTCAGGCCCGATAGGCGCGGTCATCACGCCGCTGTTGGAAGGCATCGCCAATGCGGCGCTATTGCCCTACGCCAGCAGCCTGTGCGGCGCTTGCCGAACAGCGTGCCCTGTGGCAATTGATATTCCTGGAATGCTCTTGCGGCTGCGCGCCGAGCTTGTCGCTGAAGGTGAGGCGGCGCCTGCCTTGAGCGCGGGCATCGCGGCATGGGCGCGCGCAATGGCTACGCCGCTGCTCTATGAGCTGGGCGGCGCCGCGGCGCGCCTTGCCACGCGCGCTATGGCGAGCGCCAACGGTCAGGTGCGGCACCTGCCTATTCCACTGCTCGGCAATTGGACGCAGAACCGCGATTTTCCGCCTTTCGCGCCCAAATCCTTCCGCCAACTATGGCGCGAGCGCCAATGTGAGAGCTGAAAAGATGACTCTACAGACGCGCACAGCGCGCGCCGCGATTCTCGCGCGCTTGCGGCAAAGCCGACCTGAGTTCGCTGAAACCCTTGAGGCGCCCGAGCGCCCTCTGCCCGTCACGCAATTGAGCGCTGCCGAGCTGAGCGATCCTGAGGCGCTTGTGGCGCGCTTCCGCGCTGAGGTCGAGCGCTTGGAGGTCGTCTTTCAGCGCGTTGCCGATGCTGAGAGCGCGCTAGACGCGCTGATCGACGTCGTGCGCGCTGAGCAAGCGCCGAGCGCGCTGCTGTGGGAAAACCTGCCGCTCCAAGGCCTGCCGCAAGCCCTTGAGGCAATCCGAGTGCAGCCGATTGTGCCGCGCATCCACGGCGCCGATCGTCACAAGACTTACCGCGCCTTGGATAGCGTGCCTATTGGCATCAGCGGCGCTGACGCCGCCTTCGCCGCCACGGGCACGCTCGTGCTGGCAACCGACTCAGGGCAAGGGCGCTTGCCTTCGCTCTTGCCGCCAATGCACATCGCGCTTTTGCCATTGCAGCGGCTCTTCCCGCGCTTGGAAGATTGGCTTGCGGCACACGGCGCACAGGCCTTGCAGCGCTCGCGCAGCGTGGTCTTCGTCACGGGCCCAAGCCGCACGGGCGATATCGAAATGCAGATCATCCTCGGCGTTCACGGGCCGAAGCGCTTGCATATCATCGCCTTCGACTGAACTCTAATTAGGAGTACAACTATGCTGAACATCGGTGTCCTGGCTTTGCAAGGCGATTTTGCTGAACATGCTGCGATGCTGCGCCAAATCGGCGCCAATCCGATTGAGGTGCGCAAAGCCGAGCAGCTCGCCGATCTGCACGGCTTGATCATCCCAGGCGGCGAGAGCACGACCATCAGCCGCGTGGCGCGCGCTAGCGGGCTCTATGAGCCGCTGCGCGAGTTTGCGGCGCGTAAACCAACATGGGGGACGTGCGCAGGCGCGATCTTGCTCGCCAAGCGCGTCACAGGGCAAGAGGCGCACCTCGGCGTGATGGACATCGCAGTCACGCGCAATGCCTTTGGGCGTCAAATCGATAGCTTCAGCACAGAGCTGCTGGTAGAAGGTTTTGAGAGGCCGCTGCGAGCTGTGTTCATCCGCGCGCCGATCATCGAATCGGTAGGCGCGGGCGTGCGCGTTTTGGCGCGCTTGCCCGACGGTCGGATCGTGGCTGCGCAGCAAGGCCATCTGCTGGCAACAGCCTTTCATCCTGAGCTAACGCCTGATACGCGCCTGCACACGTATTTTCTGGATATCTGCCATCAGCAGCGTGTGATGGCGTAGCCTAGCGCATCAGCCAAGCGGCGAATTCTTGGCTGAGCTGGCGGCGCGTCTTGCCAATGACTTGCTGCAAGGCCTGATCGAAAGGCGTGTGGCGCGCCAAGGCAATGTGCAGGCGCTGAAAGGCTTGCAGGCCATAGGTTTGGATGACGTAATCGACGATTGCGGCGCCGACGAAGTAGGTCACGCTGACATCGCGCGCTACCAGGTGCCGATTGGTGCGCTGGAGATCGGGCATGCCGTTGCGGCGCACAAAATTGCGCGCGCGCGCCATGTAATCTTGCGCGCTGCGTTCCTCAAAGTAGCTGGCCGTGCCTTCGATCCACCACAGCGGGGCGTCATCATCGCGCATAGCTTGGTACTGGAACAAGTGCGTCAGCTCGTGCTGGATCACGCTATAGACTGTGTATTCCAGCGAGCTGTGGAAAGTCACGACGACGCCGCCCCAGACTGCGCTTGCCAAGCCGATGAAGCGATCGGCCAGGTTTGGCGGCGCCCAGGCTTTGAAGTGGCGCGGCTGGTTGTAGAAGACGATGTGCGGCTTGTAGAGCAGCCGATAGCCGAAAAAGCGCTCTAGCCGTTCGAGGGCATGATCCGTGCCGCGCTTGATGAAGGCGATATCGGCTGCGCTGCGCTCATAGGTGAAGATCACGGCGCGGTCGCCTTCAGTGCGCTGCCATTGATGGAAGCGCGTATCGCTGTATTCGTTGAACTGCGGCTGCGTGCGCCACTGCTTGCCATTCTGATCGGTCAGCACGAACCACCACTCCAGGCGCTGCCAAGGGATTTGCGGCGCTAGTTCGTCGTTGAAGACGAAGCTGATCTGAATCTCCTCGCCTGGGCGCTTCTGCGGCACGTGCCGCACAGGGAAGGAGAACAGGACCAAGCCTGTGTTCTGCGTATAGTAGACTTTCGCTTGGCGGATCGGCGCTTCAGGCTTCAGGCGCACGCTCAAGATGGCTTGGTTAGGGAAATCGCTCCAGAAGTGCGCTTCTGCAGGGATGATCGGCAGATCGTCGCGGCGCTCTTCGGCAATTGCTTCTGTGACCTTGAAGGTCTGCGGCGCGGTCTGCAGCAGGCTGCCATCTTGCGCTTCGATCAGCCATTGGTAGACGATCCGATCCTCGTGCAGCGGCATTTGATCGATGCTGAAGCTGAGCGAGAGCGGGCTTTTGAAAGTTTCGCCGAGCTTTTGTGGCGGCAGCGGCACACGCCTTTGCTCGGTTTTTCCGCTTTGCGGAAAGGTGTAGTGCAGCGTGGCGCTTTGCACCAGTTGCTCGCGTGGCGTGAGCCACAAGCTGAAGTTGACGCGCCGCCGATTCTCGATTTTGGCGATGTTCGCCTCAACGCGGATCGCCTCGGCGCTGAGAAGGCTGTGCGTGCGCGGAGCGGGCGTCGCGCTAGCGCTGTAAGACGGCGTCCAAGTGGGCGGCAAGGGCATGCGCGTCGGTCGGGCGGTCGCTGTGAAGCTCAGCACGGGCGGGCTTGGCAGGGCGGCTAGGGTCGGCTGAGGCGGCTGAGGAGCCAGGTCACAGGCGGCAGCCAGCCAGATCAAGCATAGCAGGCGCAAGGCACGCATTTGGAGAGCTCCTGGATTTGTGAAAAAAGTTTTAGGATTGTTATGAGCAACCCTATTGCACGTTCGTACAATCATTAAAGAAGTATAGCGGCTGCAACACGGTGAAGGACAATGCACGCTCGAACTGCCCTGCGAAACAAACAGGCACACAACGCCGCATCCAGTGGATCGAACGAGAGCATGCCAACGATTCTGATTGTGGACGATGACGTCCACGCGCGGCTGATTCTGGGCAAACACATCGAGCGGCTCGGCTACAAGGCGATTGAAGCGCCGAGCGCGCACGAGGCGTTGGCGCTGCTTTTTGGCGAAGCGGCTGTGCCTGTGGATATCGTCATCAGCGATGTGTGGATGCCGGGCATGTCGGGCATCGATCTGTTGAAAGCCGTGCGCGAGCGCTCGCCGCATTTGCCTGTGGCGATGATCAGCGCGCGCGCTACGCTCAGCAGCAGCCTGGAGGCGATCAACAGCGGCGCGTTTGCCTACATCACCAAGCCGTTCCGCAGCGAAGAGATCGCCCAAGTGATCGCGCGCGGCATGCAGCGCATTGAAGAGCTGCGCTTGCAGAAAGCGCTCGAGCAAGACTTTGCGCGCTTGGCTCAAGTTGAGCAGCAATTGCGAAATATCAGCGCTTCCGAAGATCGCGAGATGCTCAGCAGCCTGATCATCGGCTTGCGCCATGAGTTGGGCAACATTGTCTCAGCCATTGTGCTCAACCTTGAAGTGCTGCGCCAAAGCCGTGATTTGCCTGAATCGCTGCGCGAGAATTTGGACGATCTGCAAGCTAGCGCCAACGATTTGAGCGCTTTGATTGCGCGCTTCCGCGATTATCCGCAGTCTGATGCGCTGAACGCAGAAGTGGACTTGCGCGAGGTGGTCATCGCCGCCATTGACGTGGCGCGCGCGCGCCCGAGCGCAGCGCGCATTGAGATCAGCTATGAAGGCGATGAAGAGCAGCTCTGGGTGCGCGGCGCTGAGCCAGAGTTGAAGCGCGCTGTGCTGAATCTGTTGGATAACGCCGTTGAAGCAGCGCGGCGGCGCGTGCAGGTCAGCCTGATGGAGAAGCACGGGCGCGCGCTGCTAATCATCGATGATGATGGTCACGGCTTTGACAAGGCGCTTTTGGAGAATGCTTTCTTGCCTACCAGCACGACCAAGCTGCGCGAAGGCTTCATGCGCGGCTTGGGCTTAGGCTTGTTTATCACACGCATGGTGATCTCGCTGCACGGCGGCACTATTCGCCTTGAGAATCGCCCTGAGAGCGGCGCGCGCGCCATCTTAGAGCTGCCGATACACACGCCGTCTGAAGAGTGAGGTCAGCGAGCGGGCGAAGGCGGGCTCGCTTGCGGATCAGCGAACGAGGCGTATCTCAGGAGATACGCCTCGCGCTTTTTGTGGTCACTGAATGCGTTCGGGCAAACCAAGTTCAGCCAGCGTGGGCGAGGTTGGCACTACGTCGATCCACAGCGAGAAGGTCTGCGCATTGCGCGCTGTGCGCTGCTCGCTCAGCCATTTGGAGAAGGCGCGCTCCTGGACTTGGCGCGCTTGCTCATCGGTCAGCGGGCGCATCTCGCGCTTCTCGACCTGGATGATATGGAAGCCGTAGTTCGGGCCATTGCTGGAGGTATCGATCGGTCCGATGACGGCGCCGATCTCAGCGTTGAAGACGGCTTCTTCGAACTGCGGCACGTAGACGCCGCGGCCTGCCCAGTCCAGCTCGCCGCCGCGCGAGGCGCTGCCAGGGTCTTGGCTGAGCGCTGCTGCCAGCGCGGCGAAAGACTCGCCGTTTTGCAGGGCACGCAGCACTTCCTCAGCCTCAGCTTGCGTCTTGAGCAGGATGTGGCGCGCTTTGACTTGCAGTTCTTCCTTAGGCGGCTCGCCTACCACAGCCTTGAGGACTTTCTCGCGCAGGGCTGCTTGTGCAAATAGCCGATTCAGAAAGGCCTCGTCGACGCCGACGCGGCGGCGCGCTGCATCAGTGAAGTTAGCTTGATCTTCCTCAAAGGTCTTGGCGCGCTCGGTTGCATCAGGCGTAGCTGTAGGGATGCCTGTGGGCAAGGGCGTTGGCGAAGGCGTGAGCGTGATGGTCGGCTCGACGGTCGGCGTGGGTGTGCTAGTTGGCGTGGGCGAGACGAAAGGCGTGAGCGTGAGCGTTGGCGTCAGAGTCGGTGTGGCAGTGCTAGGATTGGGATCGAAGCCATAGAACTTGAAGCGCTGTTGCTCAATTTCCTCAGGGCTGGGGCTGAGTCCATTCTCGCGCGCGTATTGCTGGATGACAAGCGCATCGACCATCTGGTCCAGCACTTTGCGTCCCATTTGGGTTGGGATTTGCAGGTCGCGGTACATGTCGGCGTAGGGGCCGAACTGCGAGTTGGTCAGGAACTCGCGGGCGAACTGGCTTTGCGCTATTGGGACCAGCTCCAAGCCTGTGCGCCAACGTTCATAGCGGACGCGCTGCTGGAACTCTGCCACGGTGATGTTCTCGCCACCGACGCTGGCAACCGCCTGAGTTGGGACGATCACGCCTTCGATGAACAGCGCAATGCCCAAAATGACGATGATCGCGGCGCCAAGGGCAACTGAGGCGATCAAGACGGCGCGATCAATGGCGCGGGCGCGCTCAGAGCGCGGAAGGTGCTTGCGCCTGGCTTTGGTCGGCACAGGAATGGCGGGCTGTTTGCTTCTGCCTTTGGACATGCGCGAATGCTCTCTTTTGCTTTAGTCGGATTGCACTTCGCCCACGAAGGGCAGCAGCGCCAGGTGCCGCGCCCGCTTGATGGCTTTGGCGAGGCGGCGTTGATCGCGGGCGCATAGGCCGGTTTGGCGGCGTGGGCGAATCTTGCCGCGATCCGAAAGGTAGCGATAGAGTAACTCAACATTTTTGTAGAGTTCGATATCGCTGTACTCAAGGCGCAGGTTGGCCGTGCGGCGGCGCATCCCGCCGCGCGGGCGTGCCTCAGGCGCACTCGAAGCAGAAGACTCTTCGGTCTCGTCAGTGTGCAGCGTCTCTTGATCGCTCATGTTCATCTTTCCTTCAAAGGTTGGCTACGCGCTAGAAGGCGTAGTCTTCGTCATCTTCGATTTCATCTTCAGAAAAATCGATTGGCGCGCCGCGTCGGTCGCCCAAGACGATCATCTCATTGGCGACGACCTCAGTGCGATAGTGCCGCTTGCCTTCTTCGTCTTCCCAGCCGCGTGTTTGCAGGCGCCCTTCGATGTAGACTTGCTGATCTTTGCGCAGGTGCGATTTGCAAATTTCTGCCAGCATGCCCCACGCCACCACATTGAACCACTCATGCTCTTCGCGGCGCTCACCGTTGCTGCTCGTCCAGGTGCGGCTAGTGACCACGCTAAAGCTGGTGACAGGACGCCCGCTGGGCGTGTAGCGCATCTCTGGATCGCGCCCTAGGCTACCGATAATCATGACTTTGTTCAAGCCGCGAGCCATATGCTCCTCCCTTCAGACAGACTACTGCTAAACTCGCTTACCACTTCTCTTTTAGCATAACAAGGCGGCACAGACGATCAGCTAGGCGCACTCACTCATCGGCACGCACCAACAAGTAGCGGATGATCGGCACATACAAGCGCAAGTTGCGCTCTAGGGCTTTGGTGGCCTGCGGTGGCAGCTCCAGCTGCTGAGTGACGTAGTGGCCTTCGGTGTACTCGCGGATTTGATAGGCAAGTTTGCGCCTGCCCCAACGATGAGTCTCTGTGATCCTGCCGCCAAGCTCCTCAACCCACTGTTGCACTTGGGCAAGGGCCTTGTTGAAAGCCTCTTCATCCACATCAGAGGCGATGATATAGGTCAGCTCGTAGTGACGCATGTTGAATAGCTTTGAATCCTTTCCTCGGAGTAGCCCTGATGGTAGGGCGGAAAGCTGCTGTGCCAGGCACTGAAAACGGCTAGAAGTGTACACTGTTCTGTGCGCTAAGGCAAGGGCGTGCCACGCTAGAACTCGCAGGGAACCTGTGAGGCGCCAGGCTATTGCGCGGCGCTCTCAAGGCAAGCCGAGCTATTTTGCGTTACACTAGGCATACCTTCACAGACTCTTGGAGTGCTAGGACTATGCGTGTTTTGATCACGGGCGGCGCTGGCTTTCTCGGCTCGCACTTGGCAGATCGCCTCTTGGCAGAAGGTCATAGTGTGATCGCCATGGATAATCTGATCACGGGCAACACCGATAACATCCAACACCTGATCGGACGCCCTGACTTCGCCTTCATCCGTCATGATGTCACCAACTATATCTACATCGGCGGTCAGCTGGATGCCGTGTTGCATTTTGCCTCGCCTGCCAGCCCGATCGATTACTTGAAGTATCCGATCCAGACTTTGAAAGTTGGCGCGCTCGGCACGCACAACGCGCTTGGCTTGGCGCTCGCCAAGCGCGCGCGCTTTTTGCTGGCAAGCACCTCAGAGGTCTACGGCGACCCGCTAGTGCATCCGCAGCGCGAAGACTACAACGGCAACGTCAACACCATTGGGCCGCGTGGCGTCTACGATGAGGCAAAGCGCTTTGCTGAAGCGCTGACAATGGCTTACCATCGATCGCACGGCGTGGATACGCGCATCGTGCGCATCTTCAACACCTATGGTGAACGCATGCGCCTTGATGACGGCCGCGTGGTGCCCAATTTCATCGGGCAGGCCCTACGCGGCGAGCCGCTGACCGTCTATGGCGATGGCACACAGACGCGCAGCTTCTGCTACGTCAGTGACCTGATCGAAGGCATCTATCGCCTACTGATGTTACCGCCTTCCGAAGAAGCCTCGCTGCCTGTCAATCTCGGCAATCCGCTTGAGATGTCCATTTTAGAGTTCGCGCAGATCATCAATGAAATGACGGGCAATCACGGCGGTATTGAGTTCCGCTACAAGGATCGCATCGAAGGCGATCCGCAGACGCGCCAGCCGGATATCTCACGCGCTCAGAGGCTGCTTGGCTACACACCTGTTGTCGACTTGCGCCAAGGCTTAGCGCGCACAATTGCCTACTTCCGCTCGCGTGTGGGCGTTGTGACCAATCCGACGCAGCATGCACAGTAGGCTCGTGCCTTGGCGCGCGCGCGCCTCGCTGGCTTGGCTGAGCGCAGCTATCGGCGTAGGCGCGCTTGCGGCTCTGCCATTGGAGCTGGCATGGCTGAGCTTGGCGAGCATAGCACTCGCTGTGCTGAGTCTAATCGATCTGCGCGTGGCCGTGACGGCTACGCTCATCCTAGCGCCGATGAAAACGCTGATCGAGACTGAAGCGGCCGTGCGCTTGCCGCTCGATATCGGCCAAATCCTTTTCGCCTATACTGTCGGCCTGTGGTTGCTGAAACAGATCGCTGCGCAGCGGCGCATCATCTTACCGCGCTTGAGCGTGCTTGTGCCGTTGAGCGTCTTCATCTTCGTAGCTGCACTCAGCTTGCTAACAGCGGTCTCGGTTAGCGCGACGCTGAACGAGCTGATCAAGTGGCTGCAGATGGCGCTCATGGCGCTGATTGTCGCTGCGCTGTGCCAAGAGTGCGGCGTCGGCTGGGCGCTGGGCGCACTTCTCGCAGCAGCAGCTGTGCAGGCGCTCATCGGGCTGTATCAGTTCGCAGGCGGCTCAGGCGCGCCACACTTGTGGATACTCGACTATCGCTATTTTCGGGCTTTCGGCAGTTTCGGTCAGCCTAATCCATTTGGCGCGTTCATGGGCATGACGCTGCCTTTGGCGCTTGGCGCTGCCTTTGGCGCATTCAGCGCGGCGCGGTCACAAGGTAAGGCGCTGTGGCTATGGCGCACAGGCGCTTTGAGCGGCGCTGCAGGGCTGATCGGCGCAGGCTTGCTCGCCTCATGGAGTCGCGGCGCGTGGCTTGGCTTTGCAGCGGCGCTTGTAACGCTCATCCTGCTGCTGCCACGCCGCTTTTGGCAGGCCTTTGTTATGGTAGCGGTATGTGTAGCCTTTTTGTTATTGGCTATAATCGGAGGCATGCTGCCGAATGCGCTTCTTGCGCGCTTCAGCGATTTTGCGCAGGACTTGACAGGCTTCCAGGACGTGCGCGGCGTGCCGATCAACGATGCCAACTACGCCACTGTGGAGCGCTTGGCGCATTGGCAAGCGGCGCTGAGTATGGCTGATGAATCGCCGTGGCTTGGCGTCGGCTTTGGCAGCTATGAAGCGGCCTACGGGCGCCATGCGCTAGTGAACTGGCCGTTAGCGCTCGGTCATGCGCACAACTACTACCTGAATGTGCTGGCAGAGACGGGCGCGCTCGGCTTGGCGGCGTATCTGGGCATGTGGATCGCCCTGGGCGCGTTGGGTTTGCGCGTGCGGCTGCTCTCAGATGCCTTCGCACGTGGCGTGGGCGTTGGCGTGCTAGGCGCTTGGGCTCATATCGCCGTCCACAGCCTGTTCGATAAGCTGTTCGTCAACAACCTGTTCTTGCACTTTGGCGCGATGCTTGGTTTAATTGGCACGCTTGTGGCTACTGTGAACAGTAGCACGCAAAGAGCATAATGACGTGAGGCAGCAATCTTCTATGAACCGATCTGAGAGCCTCTCGCTTGCTGACGGCGAGCGCATGGGCATCATCCGCCGCATCAGCATCCGCTTTGGCGGCAGCAAACCGCGCGAACTAGAACGCTTCCTCAAGTTCCTGGTGGTAGGGGCTATCGGCGCAGTGATCGATCTCGGCACGACCAACTTCCTGATGCGCTTCGTCTTTCAGGTGCAAGATGGGCAGTTGTTGCCAGTGGTCACGGCTGCAGCGATTGGCTTCACGCTGGCAGTGTGCAGCAACTTCCTGTGGAATCGCTACTGGACTTATCCGGATTCGCGGTCGCGGCGGGTGCGCTATCAGCTGGCACAATTCTTCGCTGTGAGCGCGGTCGGTTTGGCAGTGCGCGCAGGCGTGGTGGCAGCCTTTTCGCCGATCTTCGCCGATTTTGTGCGCTATCTCGCCGTCAACCATCTGGTTGAGCTGAACCTGGCCGATAATGTGCAGTGGAAGCTCGGCGCCAACATGGCGGTCATCATGGCATTGGTGATCGTGGCGCTTTGGAACTTCTTTGCTAATCGCTACTGGACTTACAACGACGTGGAGTAGGCACAGGGCGTGCCGATCGGCATCGACTATACGCCTGCCTATGAGCAGAGCGGCGGCATCGGGCGCTATGTGCGCGAGCTAGTCGCCGCGCTAGCTGCCTGCGACTCTGAACAGGCTTATCGGTTGTTTGTAGCAGGCGCAAGCGAAGCGACATTGCCCAGCGCGCCTGCAGCGAACTTCTGTTACTATCCAACGCGCCTCTCGCCGCTGACCCTAGCGCGCCTGTGGCATCGAGCGCGCCTGCCCTTGACGATTGAGCTGTTCATCGGCAAGGTGCAGCTCTTCCACGCCACAGATTTCACCCTGCCGCCAAGCTTGCCGCGCACGCGAACGCTGCTGACCGTGCATGACCTCTCATTTGCGCGCCTGCCAAGCGCCGCTGCGCCACGCCTGAAAGCCTACCTTGAGTCTGTCGTGCCGCGCTCAGCGCGCCGCGCCGATCACATCCTCGCCGACTCAGCCGCCACGAAAGCCGACTTGATCGATCTCTACAGGATCTCTGAAGCGAAGATCACAGTGCTATATAGCGGCGTGAGCAGCGCCTTCAAGCCTGTGCACGAGCCTGCCGTCCAAGCGGCCGTGCGCGCCAAATACGGCATCGGCGCGCAGCCGTATGTGCTTGCAGTCGGCACGCTACAGCCGCGCAAAAACTACGAGCGCCTGATGCAGGCCTTCGCGGCTCTGCCAGCGGCCTGGTCCAGCTTGAAGCTAGTCATCGTCGGCGGGCGCGGCTGGCTGGACGCGCCGATCCACGCGCAGGCGCGCGCCTTAGGCGAGCGCGTGGTGCTGGCAGGCTTCGCTGCTGAGGCCGATCTGCCTGCGCTCTACAGCGGCGCCCT
>RFIM01000069.1 GCA_003695215.1 Chloroflexota bacterium | reverse complement strand
TCTACAGAAGTCTCCATAGCCGACTCTTAATCTTGCGCCTCGGCACAGGTAGGCAAGGTGAACCAGAAAGCAGCGCCGCCTCCTGGCGCATCCTCCACCCAGATGCGCCCGCCGTGCTGCTCGACCATCCACTTGCAGAAGGGCAGGCCTAGCCCATAGCCGATTGCGTCGCTGTCGGCCTCAGAGCCGCGAAAGAAGTAGTCAAAGATGCGCTGACGCAGCTCGTGCGGCACGCCTGAACCTGAATCCAGCACGCCGATTTGCAGAAAGGCACGCCCTGCTTCGATCTGCGGCTCAGGCAGCGCCGTCAGGCGCACGCGGCTGTTCGGCGCATAGCGCATCGCATTTTCCACCAAATTCCACAGCAAGCGCAAAACCTGGCTCTCATCAGCGCACAGCAGCGGCGGGTTTTCGGGCAGATCGTTGACTAACGTCACATTAGGGCGCTGCGCCGCGTTTTGCCAGCTGTTCAAGACGCGCTCGACCAGTGCAGGAAGCGAGCAGGCGCGCATGACAGGCTGCTGCGCGCCGACATCGCCAATCGGCATCGAGTCAATCATCTGGATCAGGTCGTTGCCACTATCGCTGATGATGCGCAGTACCATTGGCAGTAATTCATGATCGCTCATGGTGAGCATATCATGCAATGTGTAAAGACCGCTGATCAAGCGGCAAAGCGGTTTGCGCAGATCGTGCGCAAATAGCACTAGCCACTGCCCGCGATCCCAGCCAGCATGAGCTGAAGCATTGCTCATAGCCGATCACTCCTTCATAGGAACGTCCAGTTGTGCAGCCAGTGGCAAGGTGAAGAAAAATGCTGCGCCGCCTTCCGCGCCACTTTCTACCCATATTTTGCCGCCATGTGCCTCAATTGCCAATTGACAAAATGTCAAGCCCAAGCCGCTGCCGCGATGACCGCGCACCGCTGACTTAGAGATTTGCACGAATTTTTCGAAAATGCGCTGGCGCAATTCAGGTGGCACGCCTTTGCCTGTATCCGTCACGCTCACAACCACCACGCGCTCAGCGGCATTCAGCTGCGCATTCAGGCGAACCTGGCCGCCACTAGGCGTATGGCGCAGTGCGTTATCCAGCAAGTTAGATAGCACGCGCTTGATCTGCTCACGATCCGCATGCACAGCGGGCAGATCAGGCGCGATCTGATTGAGAAGGCGCACCTTAGCCGTCTGCGCGACCACTTCAAAGGTTTGAATTACCTCACTGACCAGCGCCTGTAAAGCAAAAAGCGTCAAATTCATCGGCATGCGGCGCGTCTCTAGCCGTGCGATATCTAGCAGCGACTCGATCAGATGCAGCTGCGCATTGGCGCTGCTCAAGGCAATCTCAATCACATGATCCAGCTCGGCATACTCTTGCGCTTTGATCATGTCTTGGAGCAGCTGCAAGCTGCTGATCACGCTTGTGATCGGCCCGCGCAGGTCATGAACCAGCATATTCGAGACTTCCTGCTGGAATTCCTTGAGCGCTTCTTCCTGCGTGATATCGCGCAGGACGATCAGCCTGCTCACAGGCTGATCGCGGCTGTCCAGCACAGGAATGGTCGTCTCTTCGATATCGCGGAAAGTCTCGGCCACTTTCAAGCGGTAATGACGGCGTATCGGCTCGCGCGGCAAGGCGGCGTTGAGCGCCGTGGCGAAGGGCAGGTCGGTTTGGCGCACTGAGCGCCCTTGCCAAGCGCTGAGCGGGAAGTTGAGCAGCTGCTCGGCGGCGCGATTCGCCAAGAGCAGCAGGCCGTCCTCGCTGATGAGCAGCATGCCTTCGCGCGCTGCATCAAAAACTGTTTGCATCTGATCGCGGCGCGCGCGCACTTCTTCAAACAGGCGGACGTTCTGCAGCGCAATTGCCGCTTGAATGGCGATCAGCTCTAGCGTATAAATGCGGTTATCGCCCAGATCAGCAGGATCGTCGAGACTGATGATGAACTCGCCGAACTGCTGGCCGCCGCGCTGGATCGGCAAGCGCACGACTTGATAAGCGGCATCGTAGGCCTCAGGGTTCAGCGCGGGCGCTTGAAGCTGTGGCGCCTCAGAAGGATAGCTCTCATACAGCAACAGATGGACGCTGCCGTTGCGGATAGTCTTGATGACAGCATCGACCAACAAGTTCAGCACAGCGCTCAGCGAGCCTGCAGTCAGCATCTCCAGCGAAAGCGTGCGCAAGCGCTGTTGCGTGTTGATCTGGTGCTCTAGGCGTTGGAAGAGCTGCGCCGTGCCCAGCGCAATGGCAGCATGTTCCGCCAAGTTGGTCAGAAAGCGCTCGTGCGCTGCGTTGAAAGCTGCCAAGCGCCGACTCTCCAAGTTCAAGGCGCCGACGCGCTGCCCTTTATAGATGATCGGCACGCATAGCTCAGAGAGCATCGGCTGCTCGGTCGGCTGGACGTAGTTCGGCGCCAAGCGCGTATCTTCCAGCCGCACAGCTTTGCCTGTGCGCAGCACTTGCCCGACAACGCCTTCGAAGGCGTGATTGGTTAATCTGAAGCGAACATCTTCTTTAGCTAAAAAGCGCTCTAGGCGCACGCGATGATCCAATTCGTGCGTTGCCACCAACAGCACGCTGACTAGATCGGCATCAGTATGTTCAAGCGCAGCGTGCAGCACTTCGCTGATGATGACTTCTAGGTTGAGCGCGCCTGAAATCTTGCGCGAGATGCTCTCAATAGCGCTCAGCTCTTCTACACGCGCTTCAAGGGCAGTATCCACTTGCTGGTAAGCTTGCGCATTGCGCAAGGCGAGCGTCGCCTGGTTCACTAGCGCCTCTGCCAACTGCTGAAGGCGCCCTGAGATGAGCGTTGGCTGCGCGTAGAAGACGCTCACAGCGCCGAGCGTCTGCCCTTCGCAGACCATTGGAATGACGAGCGCTTGTGCGTAGCCAAATTGTTCCAATAGTGCCGAATCTTCAGGCGATTGTGGCAAGCGCTGTGTTTGTTGCTTTTCCAGCGCCTGCAAAACTGAGCCGACGGGCCTCAGGCGCGGCGTAATTGGCAGCGTGCTGCGCGTGCGCGCCGCTATGAGCTCGAGCGTGTCATCAGGCGCGAGTTGCCGCACTGTGAGCGTAGTCGGCGCGAAGAGGCGCTCTAGGTCGTCTAGCAGGCGCTCAGCGATGTGTGGCGCATCCAGCGAAGCTGTGAAAGCGCGCGAGGCTTCCACAAGTTCGGTCAGCTCTTGAGCGCGCTGCTTGATATCAGCATGATGGCGCGCATTCGCTAGCAAGACAGCTAGCTGGTTGATGAAAGCGACCAGCAGCTCGGTCGCTCTTTGCTCAAAGTTTGAGAAGTAGCTATAGTGCGCCACTGCGACTCCAAGCGGCTGATTCTCGAGGCGCAGCGGCAAGGCGAGCAGGCTCTGGCAGCCTGCCCAAGCGGCGTAAGTGTGCCAAGGGCTTGCTTCAGGCAGCTCAGAGATGGCCTTGATGGCCGTGAAGGCGCTTTGCTGCAGAACGGCCTCCAAGCAGGCTGCATGCGCAGGCGCGAAGCCTGCAGGCGCGCCTTCAGGCAAGTTGACGGCATGGCGCAGGGCGAAAGCTTGGCTTTCGGCATCGAACAGGAAAATGGCGGCGCTCTGAGCATTGCCGACGATCCGCAAGGCTTGGCAGGCGCTCTCCAGCAGCTGCACCTCGTCGAAATTACCGATCATCTGTGCAGAGGCTTCGTTGAGAAGCGCCAGCTTGCCGACAGTGTCCAGCAGATCGTCGTATAAGCGGATATTTTGCAGCGCGCTTGCTGCTTGCGCCGCGATGATCTCTAGCACAGCCAGGTCGTCCTGATCGTAGGCGTGAATATCGGTCAGGCTTTGCACTGCGATGACACCAAGCACGGCGCCTTCAGCCAGCATCGGCACGCCCAGATAGCATCGGCTTGGCACACCAAGCCGTTCAATGCCCAGCTTGCGCAGCTGCGCGCTAGTCTCTTCTAAAGTGCCGCGCATCAGGAATGGCTTGCCCGTCTTGATGATATAGCCCGTGATGCCGCTTGGCAGTGCGTCCTTCCAGCTATGCCGCTCGCCGTCACGCACAATCAGCGGAAACCTGACTGTGTCAGTTTGAGCATCGTAGAGCGCCACATAGAAGATTGAGGCATCCATGACGCGGCTGACCTGCAGGTATAGATTCTCGACCAGATCGTCCACAGTTGAGTTGCGCGAGAGCACTTGCCCAATGTTGTTCAAGATAGCAAGCACCTCGGCACGCCGCGTCAAGGTGCGATAGTTCTGCTCGTTCCTGCGCACGACGCGCGCCAAGCCCACAACTAATAGCGCCGCGACCAAGTTGCCGTACCAGCTGCCGCTATCGTGCGCTAGCGCTACAAGCATCGCCAAGGACTGAGCGATCAGCTGGCGAGCGCCAAAGCGCAGCATGACTATCCTAAACAACGGCAGCTCCTTGGCTCGCAGCGATGGTCTTACAATCAGCGCTGTGATGAAAGTTGTCGTGAATGCATAAGCTGCTATCAACACCAAGGGCTTGGGAAAATCCGAGAGCGCTAGCGCGCTCAATGGCAACTTGCCATCTTCCAGCTGGTAGAGCCAGGTCGCAGTCACGACTCCGAAGCTGACTATGGCGATGTTGAGCAGAATCACAATGGCTATGCTTAGAGGAGTTTCAAGCGGCCGCTTTTTGTAGTATTCCCAGGACGTCAGGGCGACTTCATAGCATGTATATCCAATAGCCGCGGCCAATATGGCGCCGAGCGGACCTAGACTCAGCAAGGCCGAAAGCACAGCGATGTCCTCAATGCCTGCGTAGAACTTCCCGATCACAGGGAAGCTGAGCGAGGCCAACAAACTATAGAGCACAGCAAAATACAGCACGCTCTCCAGCCTTAGGCGCTCCGCGTGCCATTCCCTGATGTTGGCTGAGACAAGCAGGGTGCCTATGCACAAAAATGCAATGACGCTGAGCAGGCTATAGGGAGTCTTTCGAGCGGACTGCTGGCTCGGCATGGTGCTGCAAAAACGCTAGGTAGCTTCTCTTACATCACATTACAATGATGCATCTTCGAGTAGAACATCCTTTCTCTATTCCAAATATACAAAATTTCTGAGAAAAATGAAAGTGCCAAAGATCAAGACGCATCTAGGCTAATAACTTGCTAGATGCGCCTTGCTTTCAAGCGATCTCAGCTGGGTAAGCTAGCCTAAAGCGACCCATAGGTGATCGCCAAAGGCTTTCCGAAAGCGTGTTGGAAAATCTCTGTGTGCAGCTGAGCTGACCAAATGGCCACAGAGATATCTTCAGTGCTAATTGGCACGAGCAAGTAACCATCTTCGTGCTGCTCAAGGCGCACATCGCTGACGGCACCGTCGCGGCTGCGATCGAGCTGCTCGGCAAGGCGCAAGAGCGCCGTGATGCGCAGCAGGCGGGCTTCATCGCCTGGCTGCAGCACAGCGCCGATCTCGGCTATGTTGGGCGTGCCTTTGCGATGGTATTTGGCTGCCAGGGCGATCAGGGCGAGCTCGCGGTGCGTGAAGCCAGGCAAGCCGCTGTTGAGGATCAGATAGTAGCTGTGGCGATGATGATCGTTGTAGTCGATGTTCATGCCGATATCGTGCAGCATGCAAGCTGCCCAAAGCAACTCGCGATCGGCTGCGCTGAAGCGCTCGGGATCGTTTTCCAGCGCGGCGAGCTGATCGAACATGCTCAGCGAGAGATGGGCTACATGCCGCGCGTGGCGCTCCTGGAAGTGATACAAGTGCGCGACGTTGATCACGCTCGCCTCGCGCACATTCTCGAACATCGGCGGCATGCCAGAGGCGCCGTTGAAAAAGCGCTCGTAGAACAAGCCTTCGCGCAGACCTTGGCCGCACACCAT
>RFIM01000068.1 GCA_003695215.1 Chloroflexota bacterium | reverse complement strand
GCGCGCACAGTTCTGCCATACTTTGCGCTCAACAGCATTCTTTTGACCTACATTGGCGCCGCGCGCTTGTTCTCGCGCCGCGCAGGCCTGATCGCCGCTGCACTTTGGACGCTCTATCCGCATCACGCGGTTTGGAGTCAGTTCGGCGACCTCGAGGTGACGCTCACGGGCTATTTCGCAGGCACAGCAGCTTTTTTCATCCTGGCATGGCGCCAGCGGCAAGTCCGCTATGCCATTATCAGCGGTTTGTTGCTGGCAGGCGCGCTCTGGACGAAGCCGACAGCCGGCGCGCTCATCCAAAGCCTAGTGCTGATCGGCGCTGTGGCGCTTGTAGCGCAGATCGCGGCGCAGCGGCGCAGCGCTTGGCGCGCTCTCTGGCAGAATCAGTTGGCGCGCTACGCCTTGCTAACGCTGATAGTCGCCTTTCCGCTAGGCGGCATGTGGTATATCCGCAACCTGCTGTACGGGCATCCGATGCTGGTCTTGCCTGAAGGCTACTGGCAGGCGGCAGCGCAGCGCAGCGGGCAAGAATTGGGCTGGCTGCTGCTGATGGCGCTTTTGGCAGTGCCGTTCGCAGGCAGACGTTGGCGCGTTGCTGCGCTTGGCTGCGCTGCCCTATACTCAGCTGCATTGCCATCGGCTTTTGGCGGGCGCTTGCCAACACTCGCTGAGCTGCAGCGCATGGCTGTCGGTCAGATTGCCACGAGCCTTGCGCCGACTCGGCTGGGCGTGCTGGAGTACGCCGTGTTAGCGCTTGGCACGGCATTTTTGGCGTGGAGCTTGGCGCCGCAGTGGCGAAGGCTGGGCATGGCGCAACGCGGCGCGCTCTTGTTGATCGGCGCTTTCATTGTGCCGTACGCAGTCACGTGGTTCTGGTCATATTCGTATCACTTTCGGCTGAGCTTCCCGATTGTGCCGTTCTTCTGCTGGCTGATCGCAGCGCAAGTGGATGCGCTGGCATGCCGCGTGCGCTGGCGCTATGTAGCGCGCTCGGTGCAGGCCGCAGCAGCGCTGATAGTCATCTTCAGCTTGGCTGCACTGGGCTGGCTGAGCATCCTCTCAGCCTTGCCCTACGCGCTGACAGGCAGTTTACCTGACGATGAGGCGAAGATCGCGGTCGGCAATCCTGCCTTGATGGAGCTGGTGAATTTTTTGCGCCAACGGCGCGCTGAGCTAGGCAGGCCGCTCAAGGTTGTGGCGCCGGGCGAGTTGCGCCTGAATTTCTTCTTTCCACAGGACGACATCCGCGGCGATTGGTTCCCGACAACGCTGGATGAAATCGCAGGTGTGGACTACTACATCGATAGCAGCGTCAGCCACTTTCTATATAACGTACGCGGCTTGTTCTACAACCAGATCATCCATTCGCGCACGCGCATGGAAGTGCTTTGGCGCGCCTTCACGACCGATGACGGCATTTTCCGCTTCTCGGCCTACGAAGTCAACAACGTCAAGCGCTTCCAGAAGCCTGAGCCGAACGGCAAACTCGGCGTGCAAGTTGGCGATTTTGCCTATCTGCACGGCTGGGATTTGAACAACCTGGTCTTTGGCACGGGCCAGCCGATTCATATCATCTTGTGGTGGGAGGCGTTGAAGCCTGCTGCGCAGGAATACAGCGTCTTCATCCATTTGTGGGACGAGGCCAATCAGCGCGCGGTGATGGTCTTCGGCGGGCAGCCTGTGGCAGGCGCGTGGGAAGTTTGGTTTGGCGTGCCAGGCGAGCATTTCTCGCAGCCTTATCCGACGCGCCTGTGGCAAGCGGGCGAGATCATCAAGGATGAATGGCGCGTGCCTGTGCCAGAAGGCGTGCCATCAGGCGAATACGAGCTGCGCGTCGGCATGTTTGATCCGATCAGCGGCGCGCGTTTGCCGATCAGCCGTGACGGTCAGGTGCTGGGCGATTTCCTGAGCCTGAATCGGCTGCGCATCATCGCCAACTAGCCTAGATAGGCTTGGCGCACCCGATCATCGTCCAGCAGGTCGGCTGCCTTGCCTGAGATAGTCAGGTTGCCCGCTTCTAGCACGTAGCCGCGATCGGCGTTCTGCAAAGCGAGGCTTGCATTCTGCTCGACGAGCAGGATCGTGACGCCTTCGGCGTGCAGCTCGCGGATGATGTTGAATATCTCGCGCACGATCAGCGGCGCCAAGCCCAAGCTCGGCTCGTCGAGCAGCAATAGGCGCGGGCGGCTCATCAGCGCCCGCGCGATGGCCAGCATCTGCTGCTCGCCGCCGCTGAGCGTGCCTGCCAGCTGATTGCGCCGTTCTTGCAGGCGCGGAAAGCGCTTGAATTGCAGCTCGATATCCGCTTTGATGGCAGCTGTATCGTTGCGCACATAGGCGCCGAGCATCAGGTTATCGTAGACGCTCTGCCGCGTCAGCACGCGCCGCCCTTCAGGGCAGTGCGCCACGCCGAGCCGCACCACTTCGTGCGGCGCTGAACGGCTGATATCCTTGCCATTGAAGATGATGCGGCCTTGCCGTGCATTCACAATGCGCGAGATGGCGCGCAGAGTCGTGCTTTTGCCGGCCCCGTTAGCGCCGATCAAAGTGACCACCTCGCCCGCCTCAATGCTCATATTCAGCGCTTGCAGCGCCTGAATGCCGCCATAGTTCACGCTCAGATTCTCGATTTCCAAGAGCGCCATGTTCGCTACTCTCCCAAGTAGGCCTCGATCACAGCTGGATCGTTCTGCACGGCTTCAGGCGCGCCAAGGGCGATCAGCTGCCCAAAGTTCAAGACGGCGATGCGGTCGCATAAGCCCATCACCAGCGGCACATAATGTTCAATCAGCACGATAGTCAGATTGAACTGTTCGCGAATGCTGCGGATGAAGGCGCTCAGCGCGCTCTTCTCATTCTGATTCATGCCTGCAGCAGGCTCGTCCAACAGCAGCAGTTTCGGCTCGAGGGCGAGCGCGCGGGCGATCTCAAGGCGGCGCTGATCGCCGTAGGAGAAATTGCGCGCTTGCATCTCAGCTGCCTCGGCTAAGCCGACCAGCTCCAGCAGTTCCATGGCGCGCTGACGGACAGCGCGCTCTTCCTGTGGCGCAGGCGGCAAGCCAAGCACGCCTTCGAGCACGCCGCTTTTAGTGTGGATGTGCCGCGCGATCATCACGTTCTCCAAGGCCGTCAGCGTGCCGAACAGGCGGATGTTCTGAAAGGTGCGTGCCACGCCAAGCATGGCGATCTCATGTGGACGCTTGTTGGTGATGTTGATGCCTTCATAGAACAGCTCGCCGTGCGTTGGCGGCGTCATGCCTGTGATCACGTTGAAGAGCGTGGTCTTGCCTGCGCCATTCGGCCCGATCAAGCCGAAAATTTCGCCGCGCTGCACAGCGAAGGAGACGTTATCCACAGCGTATAGGCCGCCAAAACGGCGCGTGATGTGGCGCACCTCTAGCACAATAGCCTCGCTCATAGCTCACCTCGGCTGACTTTTGGCGCTGCCGTGGCTGTCTCTACGCTCGGCTCAGCGCTCTTTTTGCGCCGCTTGAAGAGGTTCGGCGTGATCAAGCCGTATGGGAAGAAGAAAACGCTGACTGCGATCAGGACGCCGAACAGGATCAAGCGTCCATCGCGCAGGAAGGTGGCGATCACAGGATTCAAGCCTGGCGTGCCTGCAACTTCGCGCAGGATGATCTCAGGCAAGGCGACCAGGAAGGCGCCGCCGATCACAGGCCCGAGGAAAGTGCGCGAGCCGCCGACCAAGACGTACGCCAGGATCAAAATTGCCAGGTCGAAGGTACCCTGCCGCGCATTCCATGTATTCAGGATATGCGCATTCAGCGCGCCTGCCATGCCTGCCAAGATGGCGCCGATAGTGAACGCCAAGACTTTGTAGTAGGTCGGGCGGATGCCCATGGCGCTTGCGGCCAGCTCATCTTCGCGCAGGGCGATGAAAGCGCGCCCGATGCGCGAGCGCTCCAGCCGCGCCACGAAAAGCGTCGCGCCCAGCAAGAGCGGCAAGGCCAGCAGCAAGTACTCAACGCGCGTGGCGCTGAAGAACGGCTGCGGGATGTTGTAGATGCCGACGGCGCCGCCCAACCAAGGCTGATTGAGCGCAAAAACGCGCAATATCTCCACAAAGGCGATGGTGGCTAAGGCCAGGTAAATGCCGCGCAAGCGCAGTGATGGAATGCCGATCAGGATCGCAAAGATGGCCGAGATCACGCCCGCCACGATCATCTCTAAGGCGATCAGCGGAATTGGGTAGCTGCCATTGGGATAGCCTGTGAAAACTTGCGTTGAGAGCAGCGCCGCCACATAGCCGCCCACAGCGTAGAAGCCTGGACTCGCCAACGAGAGCTGGCCCGCCATCAGCGGTAAATAAAGCGAGAGCGCCAAGACGCCTGCCAAGGCCATCTGGACTATAGCGGCGCCGTACGTGCTGAAAAAGCCTTCCATTGGGCTGCCTCCTTCAGACTTTCTGCACAACGGCGCGCCCAAGCAGCCCTTGCGGGCGCAGGAGCAGGACCAAGAACAACACTGCAAAGGCGACTGCCTCTTTGTAAGCGACCTGCTCTGAGGGCACGAAGGCCTCAGCCACGCCGATCACCAAGCCGCCAACCACAGCGCCAGGGATATCGCCCAAGCCGCCCAGCACGATCACAGCTAGCCCTTTCAAGCCGAAGTTGATCCCGAAGTACGGCCCGCTCACGTTCACGCTCAAGCCAACTAGCGTGCCCGCAATGCCGCCGATCAAGCCGCTGATGAAAAACGTGATCAGGATCAGGAAATTCGTGTTGATGCCCAGCAAGCTGGATGTCGTGGCATCTTCTGCCACAGCACGCAAGGCCTTACCCGTCTTCGTGCCGTTGATGAAGTAGGTCAGCAGGACGACCAGCACCATTGAGACGCCGAAGATGATCACCTGAATGGTGCGGATGATGATCGGGCGTTGTGTCAAGCCGCCGAAAGTGCCCAGATTGAGCGCAGCGGGCAGCTCGCCAAAAGGATTGCGCGGATAAGAATAAATTTCCGCGCCGACCATCAACTGGATTACATTCACAATAGCCACTGCCATGCCCAAGCTGGAGACGAGCGTCAGCAGCGGATCGGAGCCCTTGTTGCGCAGCGGGCGGAAGGCGACGCGCTCGATCAAGATGCCGCACAGGCCTGCTAAGATGCCGCCGCCAATCATGGCGATTGGAAAGGGCAAGCCGAAAGGCAAACGCTGGTTAGCCAGCAAGCCATTGAAGCCCACAGCCGAGCCCGTCAGAAAGTAAGTGAAGTAAGCGCCGAGCGTGAAGATGGCGCCATGCGCAAAGTTGATGATGCGCAGAATCGAGAAGATCAAGGTGTAGCCCAGCGCGAAAATGGCGTAAACGCCGCCAATGGCCAAGCCGTTGAAGAAATTCTGCAAGCCGCTTGGCGCCGTTATAATGGCTGTTATCAGCAGCACAAAGGCGACTGCCGCGAAGCCGCGCGAGGCAAACCACCACAAACGGCGATATTGCTGCGAAGATTGATCGATCAGCTTCATAATGAATCTCACATAAAACAACTTACTCGTTGATTTAAGCCAAGAGACGGGCAAGCACGGCCCGTCTCTTTCTATCAAGCTAAGAAGGGACGACCAATGGCTCAGTCCAGGAACACGAAGCGGCCTGTCTTACCATCAGGATTCATCTTGATTTGAGCGACGTAGAACTGCTCTTGCACCAGCTCGCCGCCAGCAGGGCTGCCATCATCTTTCTTGGTCTCAACGAAAGAGATCGGCCCAAGCGGGGTATCGTACTTGCCGCTCATGATCTCCTCGCGTAGCTCGGCGCGCAGCGTCGCCAAGTCCATCTCTTTGAGTGGCTTGCGCTTGTCAAGGCGCGAGAGCGCTTCTACGAAGACCTGAATGCCTGCGAAGGCCTGCGCGCTGAACTGCGGCGGCTCTTTCTCCTGCTGTGCCTTGTAGGCCTCGCGGAAGGCGTTGTTGATCTCGCTATCGTACTGGTAGCTATAGGCTTGCGCGATCAAGATGCCATCGCACAGCTCCTGGCACACAGGGAAGATATTGGCTGTGTTCAAGCCGTTGCCGCCGACGATCAAGCCCTGATAGCCGAGCTCGCGCAGCTGCTTGACCAAGTTGCCGCCATCAGCTGCCAAACCGCTGATGATGACCAGCTCAGGCTCTAGCGGCAAGACGTTGGTGATCTGTGTAGTGAAGTCGGTATCTGTGGTCTGGAAGGTCTGCACGTCCAGCAGTTCCAAGCCCAAATCCTTCACAGTTTGCTGGAAGGTGCCCGTCTCGGAGACGCTGAAGGCGTCGTTTTGAGCATAAAAGACCGCTACACGCTTGATGTCTGGATTGATCTTGAGCGCTTGCTTGACAGCGTTTGGCGCCACGATGGCCACAGGCGCCGAGACGCGGAAGATGAAGCGCCCGATCTGCGGAATGCCGCGCGCTGTATTGGACGGCGCGATCACAGGCACGCCCGCTTGATCGGCGATCGGATCCGCGGCGAAGGCGTGTTGCGAGAGCGTCGGACCGAGAATGCCGACAACGTTTTCACGGTTGATCAAAGTTTGGAAGGCATTGATGGCGCCTGCTTCGTCGCCGCCTGTATCCGCGAAAGCAATCCGAATCGGCCGCCCGTTCACGCCGCCGCGTTCGTTGAAGAACTTCTCAGCGATCTGCGCGCCAATCACCTGCTCTTGGCCGAGCAGAGCCACGTTGCTGGTCTGTGCGACTGCCACCCCGATCACTACAGGGTCTTCTTGCGCACGCACTAGCAGCGCGCTCGGCAGAAGTGCCACCAAAGCGACCAGCGTGAACGCCACCAAGCGTTTAGCGGAAGTAAATTTGCTCATATAGCTATCCTCAAAAACAAAGAACCCTTGACGGTCACTTGAATTATAGTTTAGGGCTGCTGCCCGCGCAAATGGGGCTAGCTTGTACAAATTGCACAAAGCGCTCTG
>RFIM01000067.1 GCA_003695215.1 Chloroflexota bacterium | reverse complement strand
TGATCGGCGGCTTACTGATCGGCATAGCGGCTGCCACAGGCGCCGATGCAGGCGTCTGGCTGCTCTCAGCGCTAATGGTCTTGGCGCTGATCATCGGCGGCGCTAGCCTGATGCCGCTGCGCGGCGCGTTGATGGCGAATGCCTATGCGCGGCGCATGGAAGCAATACGGCGCGCCTATCAGGAAGCGTTGCGCAAGGCAGCTGACGAGCAGTTGAACTATGGCAGGCAACTGCGTCAGGATGCTGTAGCGCCGTTCTTGCGCATGGTTGAGGCGCAATTGGCACAAGCTGATGCAGTCAAGGCGGAATTGGCACAGCGCGAGCAGGCGCTCACAGCGCTAGAAGCCGAACTTGGCACATTGCGCTGAAGGAAGGTGCAGATGAGTGACGCGCTAGCGCCACTGGGCACAGGAAAGCGCACTGCCAGTGCAGCGGGCTATGCTGAAACGCGAAGTGGCACAGCGCGCCTTCCACAAGCAGCCTGGAGGCAGCCATCTGCGAAGTTATCAAGTCTTCCATGAAGGAATTCGAGCATGTCTAACCTGAATTTGCCTAATTCGCCTGCCATAGTCTTAGAAGGCGTGCTGGCTGAGCTGCGCGAGCGCTTGGTGCGCCTGCTGAGCGAGGCGGCGGAATTTGTCGGCAAGCTGCATGGCGAAGGCGCACAGGATAAACAACGTCTGCGCGATGCGGCCGACGACCTACGCGAGATGTTCCTGCTGGTCGCTGTGATCGGCGAATTCAACGCCGGCAAGTCCACTTTCATCAATGCGCTGCTCGGCGAGCCATTCCTGCCGATGGGCATCACGCCAACTACAGATGCGATCGAGCTGGTGCGCTATGCGCCTGTGGCGAACCGCACGCCCAAACTGCGCGAAGGCGCCGCTATCCGCGAATGGGAACATCCTGGCACAGGCGGCACAGGCATCGCCATTGTGGATACGCCCGGCACAGGCTCGGTCTTCCAGCAGCATGAGGAGATCGCCAAAGCGTTCTTGCATCGCAGCGACCTAGTCATCTTCATCATCAGCGCTAAGCGCGCTTTCGCCGATACCGAGCGGCTTTATCTTGAATTAGCGCGCAATTACGGCAAGAAAATCGTGGTAGTCATCAACCAAGCTGACCTGCTGGATGAATCGGAGCGGCAGCAGGTGCGTGAATTCGTGCGCCAACAGATCGATCAGCTGCTAGGCTTGCGCCCGCCGATCTTCATGGTCAGCGCCAAACAAGCCCTGCAGCGCGCTTATCAGGGCGGCGTGTTCGCGGCGCTGCGCGAGGCGCCTGCTGAGGATTCAACGGGCATTTTGGCGCTTGCAGCGCACTTGCGCCAAACCTTTGAGCAAGTGCCGCCTGCCAAGCAGAAACTGCTGACGCGCCTGAGCTTGCTGCGCGGCGTGCTGAAGCGGCACGAAGAATCGCTGAACGCGCGCCTTGCCTTGATCGGTCAAGATGCGGACGCGGCACACGCGCTTGAGCGCGAGATTGAGCAGCACGCCGCAGGCTTGGATCGCCAGCTCGAAGCGGCGCTTAAGGAGATTCGCGCCGTCATTGATGGCGTCTTGTTGCGCGGCGGACGCTTCATGGAGAAACATCTGAGCATTGTGCGCGCCGCCTTCCGCGGCATAGATCGCCAGAAGCTCGCTGAGCTTTTCGATCGCGAAGTGCTAGCCGATAGCTTGACGCGGCTTGCCGCAGCGCAGGAGAACTACGTCAATGCGCTAGTGGATGGCGGACGGGCTTATTGGCGTGGCATCATCGAGCGCTTGAGCAAGCTAGAAGCGATTTTGCGTGAAGAAGCCACAGGCATGGATGCGGCGCAGTACGCCGATCAGCGCGCTGCCTTGCAAGCGGCGTTGACTATGGCCGATATCGAGCTGCGCGCCTACACCGATCACGCCGTGCTAGAAGCCATTGAGAGCAACTTCGATCAGAATGTGCGTACCTTCATCTATGGCACCATTGCAGGCATTGGCGGCGCGTTCGGTCTGTTAGTCAGCGCATTGACGGCCGCGGCCACGCCTGGTGCGCTTTTGCCGCCGCTCGGCGTGATCACGCTCGCTATCGGCGCTGTGGCGCTGCCTGTTGGCGGCGGAGTCGCATTTCTGACCTCGCAGCGGGCGCGCAAGGATGCGCTCAAACAGCTTGAGGCGCGTCTGAGCGAGCTGGAGAAAACCTACCGCGAAGCGCTTTCGCGGATCACAATTGCTGAGCGCAGCCGCATGACCAGCTATGGCAAGCAGATTTTAGCGCCCGTCTTCAGCCAGCTCGGCACGCTCGTCTCGCGTTACCGCGAGCAGCAAACTCAGCTCGGCTTCTTGATGGCGCGGGTTGACGAGCTGGAGAAGGCGCTCGACGCGCTATGAGCGAAGTTTGGCGGCTGATCCTTGACGCGCCATGCGATGGCAGCTTGAACATGGCGCGCGATGAGGCGATCCTGCAAGCTGTGGCGCGCGGCGATCAGCCGCCGACCTTGCGCCTTTACGCTTGGCGCCTGCCGACTCTCTCGTTAGGCTTTGCGCAGCCAAGCGCAGATGTGGCTTTAGCGCGCCTGCGCGAGCGCGGCTGGCACTTAGTGCGCCGTCCAAGCGGCGGGCGGGCGCTCTTGCACGCGGATGAGATCACCTACAGCGTAGCCTTCTCGGAGCGGCATCCCTTGGCGCATGGCGGCGTGATTGAGAGCTATAGGCGCTTGAGCACAGCCTTGATGATGGCTTTGCGCGCGCTTGCACCTAGCGCGCCGATCGAGGCGGATCGGCGCCATGAGCGCGCTGCGGCGCCAAAGGCGATCTGCTTCGAAGTGCCTTCCGATTATGAGATCACAGCGCGCGGCAAGAAATTGATCGGGAGCGCCCAAATGCGCAAATATGGCGGCGTTCTACAACACGGCGCCTTGCCGCTCAGCGGCGATGTCGCCGATATCTGTGATGCGCTTGCCTTTAGCGATGAAGCGGCGCGGCAAGAGGCCAAAAAGCGCGTACGTGAGCGCGCCATCACGCTCAGCGAAGCGGCGCAGCGGTCAATTACCTGGCAAGAAGCGGCAGAAGCACTCTGCGAAGGCTTTCAGCGCGCCTTCGCCTTGAGGTGGCACATCGTACAAGACCTGCCCGAGGCTGACTGTGCGCAAGCGCTTGCTCAGAGCCGTTATGCTGACGATTCCTGGACGTTCTCGCGTTAGCTCTCAGCGCTGATCACCAGCAGCAAGCCGATCATGATGAAGCTGATCAGCAGCGAGCTGCCGCCATAGCTCATGAAAGGCAGTGTCACGCCTGTGAGCGGGATGACCTTCAGCACACCGCCCATGATCAGCAAGCTCTGCGTCGCGAGCACGACGCTCAGCCCTGCAGCGAGATAGGCGCGAAAGACGCGGTGCTGCACTAGAATCGCCAAGCGCAAGCCGCGCAAGGCGATAGTCGCGAAGCTGGCAATGACCGCTAACGCGCCGATCATGCCCCATTCCTCGCCAATTGCTGCAAAGATGAAATCTGAGTGGACGACAGGTACATAGCTTGGCGAACCTTGCCCAATGCCCTGCCCAAAGATGCCGCCGGCTGCGAAGGCCGTCAGGCTGCGCACAATTTGGAAGGCGTTACCTTGCGGATCGCGCCACGGATCGAGCCAGATATCCACGCGCAGGCGCACTAGGTCTACTGCGTAGTAAGCGAAAGCGCCTGCCGCTAAGAGCAGCATAAGGCCGCTGAGCGCGTAGGCGATTCTGCCTGTAGCCAGGTAGAGCAGCGTCACGAAGGTGATGAAGAAAAGCATGGCAGTGCCGAGATCGCGCTGCCACAGCAAAATAGCAACGCAAGCGCCCCACATCAGCAAAAGTGGCGAGAGAAAGCGCAAGGCTAGGCTTAGCCTGTTATGGCTCGGCAGGTTGAGCAAGGCGCGATGATCGGCGAGGTAGCTGGCGAAGAAGGCTATCAGCAGCAGCTTGAGCAGCTCGGAAGGCTGAAAGTAAATGTCGAATAGCCCTAGCCATAGCCGCGGCCCATCGCCTGAAGGATTTCTACCAAAGAAGATTGTCAGCAGCAGCAGCGCCAAGCCTGTGATCAGCCACAGGTAGCGATAACGGCTGAGCCAACGTAAGTTGACGGGCAGGCGCGTCAGGCCGACGAGCGCAAGGCAAGCGACGACGAGCCAAGTGGCTTGGCGCACGGCAAAATTCGGCGCCACGCGCTCAATCTGCAGGAGGCCCCAGCCCGTCAAGAGCAGCGCCAAAGGCAGCAGGAACGGATCGCGGCGTGGCAACCAGCGATTGAGCGCCACATGCACACCGAAAGCGCAAACTAGCCACACAGTGGCATACCACAAGGCGATCAACGCGCCGCCTTGTGCGAGACTCAAGCTCAGCGCTGTCAAGAGCATGAAGGCGCTCGCTAAGCTGAGCAGGAAGCGCTCGCGGCGCTGCGACTGCCAGGCTACTTCCTGCTGATGGCTTTTGAGCGCAGTTCTCGGCTCAGCTTGCAGAGAGGCTGTTTCCATCAAGGGCAATATCTAGCGCGCTGCAGGGCTGAAGTACTTGCCAATGAGCGGCGCCAAGCGGTTGAGCGTCTCAGGCGTGACGCGCTCGCGTGCTGTGGCAAGCGCGCTGCTGAGCGCATCCTGATAAGCGCAAGGTGGCTGCTCACGCGCCAAGAGCGCGATCGCGTTCCGAATGGCGCGCTGCGCCAAGCCAATGTTGGCGTGGAATTGTTTGAAGACCAGCTCGGCGCTGACCGACTCGGCGCTGTGATGCCAGACATCGTAATCGGTGACGTGCGCCATGACGGCATAGCACATCTCGGCTTCGCGTGCTAGGAACGCCTCTGGGCTAGTGGTCATGCCGATGATCGAGAAGCCGAGGCGGCGGAAAACTTCGCTCTCAGCGCGCGTGCTGAAGCGCGGGCCTTCCACAGTTACGAATGTGCCGCCTTCATGCACAGTGCCGCCTGCCTCTCGGGTGCCTTGGGCGATGATTCGGCTCAGCTCAGGGCAGAACGGATCGGCGACGCTAACGTGCGCGACTAAGCCATTGCCGAAGAAAGTGCGCCCGCGATCAAGGCGCGTGTTATCGTAGAGCTGATCTGGTACCACGACGTGGCCTGGCGCCAGTTCTTCTTTGAGCGAGCCACAGGCGCTGACCGAGATGACGTGCGTGACGCCTAGCAGCTTCAAGGCGAAGATGTTGGCGCGATAAGGCACTTCGCTAGGCGTGTAGATATGGCCGCGTCCGTGGCGTGGCAAAAAGGCGACGCGCACGCCTGCCAAATTGCCAATGGTAATCGAATCGCTCGGCTTGCCGAAAGGCGTTTCCAGGTCAAGCGTCGTGATATCGGTCAGTTCAGGCATGTTGTACAAGCCTGAGCCGCCGATGACTGCGTAGCGAACGGTCTGCATGAGAGTCTTTCTCCAGAGTCTTTCCAAGATGGAGTTATTCTACTCGCAGTGCGCTTTGTTGGGCAACGCGTGTTTCCGCTAGGTGCCGATTCGTGCTATGATAGAAAGGCGAGCATTCATGTAAGTGAGTGAAGGCGCATGAGCCAGTCTGCTGAAGGACCGAAATCGCTATTGCGCCGCTTGCTGCGCCGCCCTGACGATCTGCCACAGTCCTCTGAGCCAGCAGCCGCGCCTGAATCCGAGCCGATCAAGCCGCCCGCTGTCAGTGCTTCACCTGTGCGTCCGAGTCCGCCTGAAGAGAACATCGTGCCTGCGGAGCCCATTCTGCCGAATGTGCGCAGCACGCAATCAGCGCCGACGACGCACAGCGTCGGCAACCTTGAGGAACGCTTGCGCGCTGAACTCGCCCTTGAAAAGCTGCGTCAAAAGACGGCGCGCGTGGCTGCAGAGTTTGCCAGCGGCAAGATCAATCGCGCTCAATTTGTGGCGCTGTATGCGCACTATAACGAGAAGCGCATCATCATCGAGCGGCTGCTGGAGCGTAATCCTGATACGCAGGCCTGGCAGAGCGTGGCCAGCGATGGTCAGACGACTTTCTTGCGCCAACATTACGCCTCGCGCATGCTTTCCTACGCGATCTACTTCCATGACGCAATGCAGCCGCTGGTGGCGCAAGGTCAGCCACAGCTGCCCGAAGATATGACCTTCAAGATTCTGACAGCTATTCGCCTGGTGCGGCGCACGCAGCGTACCTTGAGCGCACAGCGCAAGCAAGTGGATGAGAGTCACTGGGCCGTTTTTATCCCAGCTGAATTCACAACGGCGATTGCTATGTTCCTGCTGGAGCCTTCAACGCGGCAAGTGCTTTTGGTGCAAGATTTGCACCGAGACTTCGAGCACGCGAATCACAAGCTGCTGGTGCGCAACATCCGCGCTGCCGATCAATACGTTTTTCCGCATCGTGCGCTTTTTGAAAACGATTTTTAGTCGAGAACACGATAGGCATGCAGCTTGCGTTCCAAATGCGCTAAAGCGGCTTGTGCCTCGGCCAATTGCGCCTCAAGCGCATCACGTTCAGCTTCAGAGGCAGCTAGCTGTGCTTTAAGGGCATCGCGCTGAGCTTCGAGGTCAGCCAAGCGCGCCTCAAGGACGCTCAAGTTATCTTGCATTTCGGCTTGTAGCGCCGAGCATCGCTCTTCAAGTTCCACGATGCGCTGAGCTAGTGAGTCAGCTTCATTTCTAGTCTGTTCAAGCGACCTCTGCTGCTCATCTAGTGCTTGCTGTAGACCTGCGAGGCTTTCCTCTGCTTGCCGAAGGTGAAGCGCTCGTGCGTGCGATTCTTGCTCAATGTGCTGGATGTGGGCACGTGCCTGCTCGATCTCAGCAGTGTGAGCAGCGCGTTCACTTTGTAGCTGCGCAATATGTGCCGTCAATTCAGCCTCAAGCTGATGCATGTGGCTGCGCGCACGCTCGATCTCCGCCACATAGGTTTCGCGCTCAGCCTGCCTGTGCTGCAACTGTGCTGTCAATTCAGCCTCAAGCTGATGCATGTGGCTGCGCGCGCGCTCGATCTCCGCCACATAGGTTTCGCGCTCAGCCTGCCTGTGCTGACTGCAATTTTGTAGATCTTGCTCTAAATATTGCATATGCATTCTAGCGCGTTCAAGATCCTCGAGATGTTTTTTGCGTTCACTCAGCAACAGCTGAGAATATTCAACGAGCTTATCCTTGAGGTGCTTCAAGCGCTTGAGTGCCAGGCGCTGCTTTTTGTGCACTTCATGCAACTCTATTTGTAGAGTTACGCGCTGCCCGAGCTGACTGAAAAAAAAGCGTACGTTGGAGAGCTCTTCTTCGGAAAGCGATAAAAGCGGCGAGAGTTGCTCTGCAGCTTGTGTGCCAACAGCCAGGACGCCGAGACCGTGTCCATGGAGAAGCTCAAAGTGCGGAAAGGTGAAACTGAGCTCATTCCAAAGTCGCCAAACGCCAAAGTTGCCTTCTCGGACGTTAATATCATGGAAAAGGATGATGCCGCGCGGGCTCATCTTGGGTAGCCAGGTGCTGTAGTCATGCTGGACGGCTTCATAGGCATGATAACCGTCGATGTGCAACAGATCAATTTCGCCTTCATCGAAATAGCTAAGCGCTTCATCAAAAGTCATGCGCAGCAGCCGTGAAAAAGCTGCGAAGCTCTGTTCGTTGTACTGATTTACCTGATCAAAGACTTCTTCGCCGTAGAAGCCAGCTTGCTCATCACCTTGCCAGGTATCCACAGCGTAGCAGCGTGTGTGCAGTCCGAGCGCTTTCACTGCCTGGCAGAAGGCGAAGTATGAAACGCCGTAATGCGTACCAAGCTCGACCAGCACAGCTGGCCGTGTGAGCGCGACCAGAAAACGCGCGAAGGGCGTGTGTTGCCACCAAGCTGACGGCGCTCTGTAATCTGCATCCAAAAAGATGACAGGGTAGTCGAGCGGATTAAGCATAGGCTACGGCGCCACTACCTCAACAGGGTAGCTGGGAAAGTTCTGCAGCTCGCCAAGCCAGCGCAC
>RFIM01000066.1 GCA_003695215.1 Chloroflexota bacterium | reverse complement strand
GCTCAGCGCGCTAGGGCCATGAAGACGCTGTGCATCTCGTCGGGCGTCAGGCCGCCGTGATGCCCTAGAAAAACCTGCTCGAACTTGCCTTGCTCATACCACCAGACCGATTGGTGTGCGTAGGGCAGGATGACCAGCTCGCCGAGGCGCGCGCGGAAGATCTCTGAGCAGCGCGCGCCGAAAAAGCCTTCCTCAAGCAAGTCAGCTGTGCGGTAGACCTCAGCTGTGCCGCGCAGATGGGCTGTGAGCAGCTCATAGGCCTCCTGAAGGTGCGGCGCCTTCACATACAAGAACATATCGCGCGCCGAGCCTGCGGGCACTAGCGGCGCGCCATGCCGATCTGTCCTCAGCAGCGGCGTCAGTTGTGGCAGCTCGCGGTTCAAGTAGCGCGTAGTGCTTGGATCGACTTCGACTTGCCCATGATCGGCCGTCAGCAAGATTAGCGTCTCATTATCGCGCGGCAAATCAGCGAAGAAGAGTCGCTCTAGGGCTGTGAAGAACATGTCGATCTCGGCGCGATGATGGCGCGAGTCAGGTCCGTAGCTATGTGCGCTTGAGTCAATCGGCGCATAATAGAAGAAGCAGTAGGTTGGCTCTTTGGCGCTTTCCAAGATGCTGCGCAGGTTGACCAAGCCTTGGGCTAGGGTCTGGAAAGGCACAATCTTGGCGCCGTTGAGGAGCGTTTTGCTATAAGACGAGTGGGCGTAAGCGCTATCCTGAAAGGCATAACTTTGCACGCCATAGTTGGCCAGGTCCTGATAGAGCGTCTGGTAGGGCAGAATGGCTTGCGGCGCGATGGCGTGGCGCAGCGTCTCGCGCGGCGTGGCGGCATAGCTGAAGGTGAGCGGCGCGATGATGGCGTCGAGCTTTGGCTCGTAGTAAAACCATTCGTACACGCCGCTCTCGCCGACGCTCTGCATACTATTGATAGTGGTGACGTGTGCCGCTGTAGTTGAAGGAAACTGCACGCTGATCTTGGAGATCACGCCTTCATCAGCAAAGCGCTTGAGCGCGGGATAATTTTCGTGGTGCGAGATGAAGAAGCGCCAGCCGAAGCTATCCACCAGGAACAGCACCACTTTGCGATAGCGCTGTGGCAGATGACCGAAGGCTTTAGGCGGTAAGCCGCCTGGGATGCCCGTCAAGGCACGGCGCACGCTCTGCGGAAGCTGCGCGAAGCTGTAGCCTTCGTAAAGCGGACGCACGAAGGCGTCATTCAGGCGCGCCGCATTCACATGCTGCACTGATTCTTGGTTGAACAAGCTACTCTCTCAACTTCCAGCGCTCAGGCGCCGCCATAGAGCTTTTCGCTCATTGGGCGCATGCCGATCATCAAGACGCGGCTTTTGGCAGGCATCTGCACGGCGAACACGATTGCCTCTGCCACATCTTCTGCCTCGATCATCTCCTGCAAGGCAGGCATGTCAGCTGTGCGCCCTGTGCCGAAGGCGAAGGTCGTGCGCACGCCGCCCGGCGCGATGATCGTCACACGCACGCCATGTGGACGCAACTCGCCGTCTAGCGCTGTGGCAAAGCCGACCTGCGCATGCTTTGTGGCGCAGTAGACGGCCTCGTTGGGAAAGCCGTGAACGCCTGCTTGCGAAGAGACCACGATCACGTTGCCCTGCTTGCGCGCAATCATGCTGGGCACAAAAGCATGCGTGAACAAAAAGGTCGAGCGCATGTTGCTGTTCATCATCCAGTCGTAATCTTCGACCGTATGCTCGACCAAGCTGGCATAGCGCGCCACGCCCGCATTGTTGACGAGCGTATCCACTTGCCCGAAATCGGCCAGCACCTGATCGCGCACAGCATAGACTGCCTGTGCATCGGTTGCATCAGCCGAATAGGCTTTAGCGCGCACGCCGAGCGCCGTGCATTCGGCCACAAGCGCCTCTAGCGCTGCTGCATCGCGCGCGGTAGCAGCAATGTGGCAACCTGCCTTGGCCAAGGCGAGCGCAGTAGCGCGCCCGATGCCGCGCGAAGCGCCCGTGATCACGGCAACTTGCCCTTGAATTGAGATAGCCATGAGAAACTCCTTTGTTGAGAGAATCAGTCAGGTTGTTGTTTGGCGAACTCCTGGACGATCAAGCTGAAGACGCGTAAGCCTTGCCCTTGCTTCTCGATGATCAGGCCTTTGGCTTTCAGCTGGTTGAGCATGGCTTCATCCTGCCTTGTGCTGCCCCCTGCCGCCAAACGCTTCAAAACGCCGCGCTCAGCGCTAGTGAGCGATTCCCAAATGCGCTGACATTCTTTCCAGGTCATCTGCTCGTTGATCAGCAGCTCGCCCATGCGCCTTGGCACGCTCGGCTGCTCTTTGAGCATCTCCAGCAGGTTGAAGGCGCTGCGCATCAAGCCAGGATGCCCGCCGCACAGATCAATGAGCATGTCGCGCGTCTCGCGGCGCAAGGGAAAGTTCATGCGCGCCTCAAGTTCTTTGATCATCGTCTCAGCATCTTTCAGCTCGTACGGGCCAATAGCGAAGCTGTTGTCCAAGAACAGCTCGCAGAATTCCTCGACTTCGGCTTGGTGCGCCAGCGGGCGCTGGTAGGGTATCGGATAGCGCGTGGTGACCAGGTAGGTCAGCTGATACTTGAAGCGGTTGCGCAGAGCGCGTAAGTTGCGAAAGAGCTGCGCATCGAATTCTTCCATCACATAATCGAATTCATCGAAGCACAGCGTGATCTTCAAGCCCGTGCCGCGCATCAGCTCGTCCAGGCCGCTCGTCAGATAGCGGAAGGCGGTAGGGCGCTCGCGCACGATAGCTTCATACATGCTCTCCAGGCGCGGCAGCACGTTCTGCACTATTGGATTCTCTATAGTGCGCAGGGCGCTAACCAAGCTATATGCAATGCCTTCGTAGCCTGCCCAAGCTGTGCGCTCTAGCCAAGCATTGCACTCGATCAGCACTAGGAAATGCGTGAAAGCGGCGTCGCCAAGGTGATACTGCACAGTCTCTGGCCGAGTCAAGTGCAGCATGAAGCGCGACTTACCGCAGCTACCTACACCGACCAGAGCGCAGCACTCGCCGCGGCTGAGACAAGCCAGGACGCTGGCTGTGAGCGCCATGCGATAATCTAAGGGATTGCGCGGCCTGGGTTCGCGCGTTGGCGGTGTGTAGTAGCTGTAGCTCATGGCGCAATGCTCCTCAGCCTAAGGCGCAGCCACTGCTAAGGCAAAAGCGCGGCGGAAGATCGGGCTGTTCACGCTTGCCCATACGTTTGAGAGCGAGTCAGCCAGCATCTCGATCAGCTCATTCTGCGAGGCGCGCAGCGCTTCAATGGCTGCGTCAGGCGCGGACGGCGCGTTCTTCGGCTTGCGGCCTTTCTTAGTTGTTGCAGCTGGCAGGCGCTCAAGGCGATTGAGCAAGGCCTGCGCCACTTGAATGGCTGTGAGGTAGCTCTCCAACGGCGTGAGCATATCCAGAACCTGGGAGACTTCAGCGCCGAGCAGATCGCGGAAAGCGAGCAGGTAATCTTGTAAGCGGCGCACAGCCGCAAGCGCTTCATCCACGCTAGTGCCTTGCTCCATGACTGTGCGTAGCGCTGTCAGTTGCTCCCACAACAGCCTGCCGACGTGATAAACCGCCAAGGCTTTCTCATTGGGATCGACATCTTCCGTGAGCGCTAAACGCAAGCCTTCCGCCATGCGCTTGAAGCGCGCCGCGTCTATGGCCGCACAAGCGGCGCGCGCCTCTGAATGCCAGCTTTGCACGCGCTCCAACACAGCGGCTTGCTCTTGCGAGTCTTCTACCAACATGGCAGCACGCTCCGCTAATGCTAGCAACAAGCGCGCCTCATTGACCGCATCGGCGAACCACTTCGCCTCTTTGCGATGCTCTTTGGCGTCTGCCAAGATGATGGCATCGGTCAGGCGGGAAGCTTCACGCGCTAGCGTAGGCAAGACGGTCAGATCGCCGTGCTGCAAATAACGCATCAGCGTCTCGACGCGCTCTAAGGTCTGTTTGGCGAAGAGCCTGCCCGCCCGTGCCAGGCTGACGGTCTCATCTAAGCGGATCGACGCCGTGACTTGACGCAACAACGCTTGGCGCGGCGCTGTCTCAGGGCTGAGGCTCGGCCCAGGTGGCACAGGCAAGATGCGCACAGTGACAGGGAAAACTTTCGCCCACAAGTCGGCTTTCTTCTGCGCTTGAGCTGCATCGTCAGCGGCGTGGTCGCCACTGACGACGATCTCGACTTCATCGGCGTTCAAGTGCAATGCGTCGATGTGCGTGCTTTGCGTTTGCGAGTGATCCAGGCCATCAGCGACGCGCAAAATGGCCGAGAGCGCCAAAGCGTCGCGGCGTAAATCCTCAGGCAGCGCCATATAAACTGGTTCGGCCTCAGGATTGACTTTTTTGCGATGAAAAGACGTGGTACAAGCCAGGATACGGCGTTCCTCATCGGAAAAGCCGCGCAGCGGCGTGTTGATCAAGATATCGCGTCCGCGCAGATGATGATTAGGCGGATCGATCTCATAGGCGATATTATGGACGAGCGCAGCTGCTTCCAGAAGCGGGCGCATGTTTGGCGCAAGGCGGTGAACGTTCTCAGCGGCATCAAAAATGTGCGTCGCTAAGGCGCTGACATGCCGCGCGTGCGCCATATCGACTTGGTACTGCTGGCAGAGCGTCTCAAGGCTGATGCGATCATCCTCAACCATAGCTGCAGGCACGGGCGCGCGCTCGGCGCTCTCGGCAGGTATGTCTTCTTCTGCCATGAACAGATCGAGGCCTTTTTGGCGATACTTCCGCCATAAGTACTGCACCTGATTGACGCTCAGACCAGTCAATTGGGCAGTTTCAGCAGCTGTGAGGCCGTCATGCCAAGCCAGAATCGCTTTGGCGCGTTGCCGCAAGCTGGGCGTGGCTGTCTCGGCAAGCACTTTCAGACGTTCTTCATCTTCGGGCGGTAAGAGTGCGCGTTGCCCTTTAACCATCTTTCAATTTCACCCCGAAATATCGAATACGGCGGCGCAAGCGAGGATTGCGCCTTCATAAATAGGTGGCTGCTGCACAAGACTATAGCAGGTTTTGCGCTTGGCGTAAAACAGGCGCTCATATAAGGCTAGGGCAGCGGCTCGCACGGCGGATAGTTGCCAAAGGTGATCTGTGGCGTATGGCGCTGTGCTGCCCAGCGCGCCGCATTGGCGATCACGCGCCGCACGTTAGGATCGTAGTAGGTCGGGTAGGTCTCATGGCCAGGGCGAAAGTAGAAGATTCGGCCTTTGCCGCGTGTGTAGCAGCAACCACTGCGGAAGACCTCGCCGCCTTTGAACCAGCTGACCATCACGAGCGTCTCTGGCGCGGGAATATCGAAGCGTTCGCCGTACATCTCCTCTTGCTCCAGCTCGAAGTATTCGCCCAAACCTTCGGCAATTGGATGGCCTGGCTCGATGATCCAGATGCGCTCGCGCTCGCCTGCCTCGCGCCATTTCAGATCGCAAGTGGTGCCCATTAGGGCTTTGAAAATCTTGGAGAAATGCCCGCTGTGCAGCACGATCAAGCCCATGCCTTCCAGCACACGTGCCTTGACGCGCGCCACCACAGCATCGGAGACCTCGCCATGCGCGATGTGGCCCCACCAAGTCAGCACGTCGGTCTGGGCTAGCACATCGGCGCTCAGGCCGTGCTCAGGCTGATCGAGCGTCGCAGTGCGCACGCTGAAGCGCGGATCGCTGCGCAGCCCGTCGGCAATAGCTTCGTGCATCCCGTGCGGATAGATCGCTGCAACTTTGGCGTTTTGGCGCTCGTGCCGAAATTCGCTCCAGACCGTGACGCGGATTGCCTCCATGGCTGTTCCCTCGTGTGCGCTCAGAGACCGCTTGAGCCGAATATAGCGTACAAGGCGCTTTTTGGGCAAGTTCCCTGTGCAGCGTCATTCTTGGCTCTGCGCATGAGGCGACGCAGGGCCGAGTCCGCTCAGGCAGTTTGCAGGCGAAGGGCGCGCCTTGCTATACAATTTGTGAGGAACTTCGCAAACTTTGGAGCGGACGAATGCACATTGCGCTCAACGCTTGGTTTTGGAATCAGCCCCACACAGGCAGCGGTCAATACATCCGCGAGTTAGTGCGGGCGCTATGGCAGCTGCGCCGAGACGACTCGCGCTATGCCAAGTTACAGCTCTCGCTGATCGCGCCTGAGCGCGGTGCAGCACTAGAGGCTGTGCCTGAAGGTGTGCGCGTCGTGCGCGTGCGCGCAAGCGGCGGCCAGTTGGGCAAGGTGATCTTTGAGCAGCGCACCTTTCCGCAGGTTGCGGGCGCGCTCAAGGCAGATATCGCGCACGTGCCATACTGGGCAGCGCCGCTCAGCTCGCCTGTGCGCCTCGTGGTCACGATTCACGACGTCATCCCGCTGAGCATGCCAATCTATCAAGGCGGCTTGGGCGGCAGGCTGTATTTCGGCTTAGTGCGCGCTTCGGCCATGGGCGTGGCGCATATCATCACTGACTCAGAGTTCTCTAAAGCCGAGATCGTGCGGCACATCGGCGTGCCTGCTGAGATGGTGACGGCGATTCCACTGGCCGTGGCTGAAGTTTTTCATCCGCGTTTAGGCGCTGAGCGCGACTCGGAAGTGCGCCGCAAGTACAATCTGCCCGAGAACTACGCGCTCTATCTAGGCGGCTTTGACGTGCGCAAGAACCTGCGCGCGCTGATCGCCGCCTACACCTATGTTGGCCCGTCAGTAGGCGATGAATATCCGCTGATTTTGGCGGGCAAGCCGCCTAAACGCTGGGGAACAGCGCGCTTTCCCGACTTGCCCGCTGAGATCGCCGCGCGCGAAGGCCTTGGGCAGTGGATTCGTTGGTTAGGCGAGGTCGCTGAGGAAGATAAGCCTTCGCTCTACCGCATGGCGCGCTTATTCGTGATGCCAAGCCGCTATGAAGGCTTTGGGCTCGGCGTCTTGGAGGCTATGGCGTGTGGCACGCCTGTAGTCGCGGCTGAGGCCTCTTCATTGCCTGAAGTCGTTGGCGATGCAGCCTATCTCGTGGCGCCGCACGACTCGCGCCAGCTAGGCGGCGCGATCATCGCTGTGCTCATCCAAGACGACCTGCATGCCAGCCTGAAGAATCTAGGCCTGGCGCGCGCCAGCAACTTCAGCTGGGAACGCACGGCACGCCAGACCTACGCAGTTTATGAGCAAGTGATGGCAAGCTAGAGATCAAAGAGGCTGGCGCTGGCAAGCGCATCCTCGATCTGTTCGAGCAGGCGCTCGTCTTCGATCTCCTCAGCATATTTGAAGAGCTGATCCAGCACGCGCCGCGATTCGCCGCTGCCAATCTCGCCTAGCGCCCAGATCGCCATCTCCAGGGTCTGTCGGTCAGCATCGACTACTAGCTTGCTGATGAGCGGCACAGCTTCCTCTAAGCCAAGCTCACCGGCAGCGCGAATCGCCTCGAAGCGGATAGCGGGATCGTCGCTGCCTAGCTCATGCAGCACAATGCCCGCCCAGCGTTCATCGCAAGTCTTGCCCATAGCGTAAATGGCAGCGGCGCGCAAGCGCGCATCGCCATCATGGTAGGATTCCTCGATCATGCCGACCACTTCGGCGCGGCTGCTGTTGGCAATTGCTTCGAGCGCGCGGCAGCGCACGCGCACATCTTCATTGCGATTGTTATAGAGCTTCAGCGCCACGCGCTCGGCTTGGCGCGCCTGCATCGGGCTGAATTTGCCCAGCTCTGCCTGCAAAATGAAGCGCCCGAGCGCGCCAACAGCTGCAGCACGCACTGTCGGCGAGGAATCTATGGTCGCCATTGGCAAGAGCCGATTGAGCATCTCGACCGACTCGTCCGCCCACGCCGCTTCGATAGCCGCTTCGCGCAGCTGATCGTGCAGATCGGTCAGTGCCAGGTGCGTGACGGCGCTGAAGTCCGTATCGAATTCCGACTCGCTCAGTTCAGCGATCTCGCGCAGCACCTGGTAGCGCCGCGCCACAGGAATGCTTCCCCATGCCTTGATCAGCGCCCGAGCCTCGGCTGCATCCAGATTAGAGAGCCGCCGCACAATGCCTTTGGTGATCGGCATCTCCTCGCTGATCAAGTGACGGATGACTTGGTCGAATTTAACTGCCATAAGTGTCCTCTCAGCGGATAACTTGCCCGATCGGATTGACCAAATCGTTGATCACGAGGAGCATGAACAGCCCGAGGATGAACATCAGCCCGACCATGTGGATGAAGCCTTCGCGCTCAGGCGCCATTGGCTTACCACGCACAAGCTCGACCAGGACAAAGAGGATGCGCCCGCCATCTAAGCCAGGTATCGGCAACAGATTAGTGAAGCCGAGCGCCAGGCTGATCAGCGCCGCGAAGTTGATCAGGCGCAATGGCGAGCGATCCTCCACCGCTGCGCTGACCACTTGCCCGCCCAACTGCGAAATGCCGACCACGCTGACAGGACGCGCTTCCTCAACCGTCAGCGCGCCGCGAATCAGATCGATTGGGAAGCGAATCAGTTGCCCTAAAATGGCGCCCGTGTTCTGAATGCCGACGCCGATAGCTTCAAAGAGCGGCTTGCCTTCAGAGCGATCTTCAAGCGCCAAGCCTGTGAACAGATCGAACTCTAGCGGACGCAGGCCAATGCCGACGGCAGGCTCATTGGCCGTCACGCGGCGCGGCACGACCGTCAAGGTCAGGCGCTCAGCGCCGCGCAGCACCACGAAGGTCACTTCCTGGCCGCCACGCTCGCGCACGTATTCGACGATAGATTCAGCCGAGCGTACTCTGCCATCAACGCTCAGGATGATGTCGTCGGGCTCAAAGATGCCATCTGCAGGCATGTTGCGCGTCACGCTTGTGACCAGCACAGCTTGATTCGGGAAACGGCCCGTCTGTTCACCTAAGACGACTTCGCGCGCCTCGCCTTTGCGCTCCACAGTCAGGCGAATGGGCTGATCGCGCTGCTCAGAGTTGCGGTGCGCCTCGATCTGCGCTTCGATCTGCGCCGTGCTGCTGACGGGCACGCCGTTCACAGCTGTGATCACGTCGCCAAATTGCAAGCCGCTAGCCGCCGCAGGCGAGTTTGGCGCCACAGCGAGCACCACAGGCGGCAAGGAGATAGTCGCGGCGATGATCAACAGCACGACAGCTGCTAGGACGTTCATGCCCGAGCCCGCTGCCAGGAAGAACAAGCGCTGCAGCGGCGTGGCCTCAGCCACAGACTTCAATTTTGGCACCTTCTTGCCCAGCGCCGCCAATTCTTCTTGATACTTGCGGTAGGCTTCCCGTTCGCGCTCGGTCGCTTCTTCGCCCACAGGGCGCACAAAATCCTCGCCCAGCGGGCGCACAAAGCCGCCTAGCGGCAGCCAATTCAATGTGAATTCAGTGCCGTTGCGCTCGAACAACTTGGCGGCACGTGGCGGAAAGCCCAAGCCGAATTCCAGTACGGTCACGCCCGTCAGGCGGCAGGCGATGAAATGCCCCCACTCGTGGATCAAGATCAGCGGCGTGAGGACAATCACAAACGAGAGAACAGCCAGTAGGAAGTCCATGGGAACCTTGCTTCAGCGCCGATACGCGACGCACGTCATCAGAATTTGCCCTAATTATACAGGAATCAGCGCAGGCGTGGCAGAGAAGAAACAGCGCTCATCCTTCGCTCAGGCATATTTGCCCGAAGGCGCGCAGCCTTGCTATACTTAGCGCTGCTTGAGGAGAGAGATAGAACATGCACCGTTTCGTACGCATCTTCCTGCTGATCGCGCTTGCGAGCGCAATCTTGGCGATGCATCAGCCTACCTACGCGCAACCGACCCTGCGCGTCACCCATGTAGTCAACGGCACCCTTGGCGATCGCTCCTTCTTCGATTCGGCTCAAGAAGGCTTGGAGCGCGCTGCCAAAGACTTCGGCATCAGCCTGAAAGTGATCGAGCTGGGCGAAGATCAAGCGCGCTGGGAACCTGGCATTGACGATGCCATGGCCGATACCGATTCCTACGATATTCTAGTCTTGGGCGGGTCGCTAGTGGCAGATTACCTGATGGCGCGCGCCGATCTCTACCCTGAGAAAAAGTTCATCTTCCACGATGAGCCGATAGACTTCACCAAATGCAAGTGCGCCAACGTCTATAACGTGATCTACGCGCAGAACGAAGGCGCCTACTTGGCGGGCGTTTACGCAGCCGCCATGATGAAAGAAAAGGCCTTGCCAAACCTGAGCGGCAAGCAGACTATCGGCGTGGTCGGCGGCTTGGACATTCCCGTCATCAATGATTTCATCGTCGGCTATGCTCAAGGCGCACGATCGGTCATCCCTGAGATGACCGTGCTGACGCAGTACATCGGCGGCGAGCGGCCATTCTTTGATGTGGCCAAAGGCTTAGAGATCGCACTTGCCATGTACGATCAGGGCGCTGACTTCACCTTCAGCGTGGCGGGCGGCTCAGGCTTGGGCATGATCCAAGCGGCGCAGCAGCGCAATAAGTACTTCATCGGCGTCGATTCCGACCAGTGGCTGCTGCTCAAAGAGAGCGACCCTGCAGCGGCACAAGTCATCCTGACTTCGATGATCAAGAACGTCGGCGGCGCGCTCTATCGCGCCATCAGCCTGGCGCTTGAGGACAAGCTGCCCTTCGGAGAGACAGAGATCGTCGGCATTGCTGAGGGCGCGGTCGGTCTGGCGAAGAATGAGTACTACGAGCGCATCACGCCCGATTCAGTTAAGGCGATCATCGCCCAAGCCGAAGAAGATGTGATGCAGTGCCGCGTGATCGTCGAGACGACTTTGGCGCCGCGTCCATGTCGGCCTGGTGAATAGTGCGAGGCGTTTCTTTTCGGCCAGCTATGCGGTAAAAAGGTTAGTGAAAGCTAGCATATACAATGACAAATATGCCGCAAGGGCTGACCGATCCACAAGAAATCCTTGAGGCGTGCTTGCGCGAAGTGCGCTCAGGTGCTGCTTCGATTGAAGAGTGTGCCAGGCGTTATCCTGAGTTCAGAGAACTTGGTGCGCTCCTGACTGCGGCGCTAGCGCTGCGCGTGCTCAACGCTGAGACACTTGACATGGCGCAACGCGAAGCGATCGAGCGCCGTCTGCGCGCTGCCTATAGCTTGCATGTGCGCCCGCCAAGCCGATGGCCGCTGCGCGCAGTGCTTGCAGTGGCGCTTTTGAGCGTCGTGATTGGCGTCGGCGCGCTCTTGGCAGTTTTATCGCGCTCTAGCTTGCCTAACGAGCCGCTCTATGGCTTGAAGCGAGCTATCGAAACTCTATCCATGCTCATCAGCAACAGGGCCCCAGATGTGATCGCAGTGCAGGCGCGCGAGCGCCTGCAGGAGCTCGAGTTCATGGCGGCTGACGGCGTGTTGCTCACGCCCGAGCTGCTGAGCGCAGCTGCTGAGAGCGTGCAACGCGCCTTAAGCGCCTTGCCCGAAGGCGCCGCGCGCGACGACTTGCGCAATCGCGCCGCGCAAACCTTTGAGTTCATAGCGCGCTTGCAAGCCACAAACCGCGAACTTGCCTTGCAAATTGCTCAGGCATTTTCGTCAGGGCTCACAGCCACAAGCCTGCCTAGCGCGACGCCGCTGCTGCCAACTGCCTCCTTCTCGCCGACGCCAACTGTCACGCACTCGCCGACCGTCACCTTCACGCCATCACCGCAGCCGACTAACACACCGACTGCGCTGACTATCATCATGACCGTGCCGACGCAAATCCCGAGCCCGACGCCGACGCCGACTATGACCTTCAGCCCCACAGCTATCCCGCCGACGCCGACACCAAGTGCCACGTTGCCGACCGCTGCGCCGCCTTTCGTCTCGCCTTTGCCGACCCTGCCGCCAACGGCGACGCCGCTCAGCTTGTCGCCAGTCATCATCCCACCAACTTTGCCGCCCATCTTGCCGACGGACACGCCAGCGCCGACCGCAACATTCACGCCGACACCGACGCCGAGCGCAACGCCCACCGAGACGCCAACGCCAAGCGAGACACCTACTGAGACGCCGACTGCGACTCTAGCGCCTTGCGATCCTCTCGCCTCGCCGCCGCCTTTGATCTTCAATGAGCAAGGCACGCCCTTGCCCACTTTCACGCCAACGCCTTGCGCAACCTACACCCCTTCACCAACGCCCACTGTGGAATTTTCGCCAACGTCTTCAGGCGCCCAAGAGCTGCCTGTGGAAACGCCGAGTACTTCATGATCCGCCCTTTGAGAGGCTTGATTTATCTCGCCGCAGCTGCGTTGCTCCTGAGCGGCTGCGGCGTCTCCGTGACGCCTGAAGTCATCCAAGACCTGCGTAGCGAGCTGACGTTGACGGCTCGAGCGCGCCCTTCTGCCACGCCTAGCGGCCCGACGCGCACGCCAACAGCTACCAGCACGCCTTACATCCGCCCGACCGATGCCGAGGCGCTCGATCTGGATCAGCCAATTGCGCGCATCGGCGATCAGACGCTCACGCTCGGCCAGTTCCGCGCGCGCGTGCGCTATGAACGCTTTGCAGCCTTGGATGAAGCGCGCCGCATCGTCGAGATCGTCGGCCTAGAGGCAATCAACTTCACTGCGGCAGGCGAGAACCTGGCTGCGGATCGGATCGCCGCGATCTTCAACACGCTCGCCAATTCCCGCGCTTTCGGCTATCAGATTTACGACGTGATGCTGCGTGAGGCGGTCATCCGCGCTGAGTTCAAGGCGCGCAACCTGAGCGTGCCGCAAGAAGATATAGACGGCTACTGGATTCGCCGCTTCAACCTTCAGCTAGCGCCCGATCCGCGCGCAGCAATGGCGGAAGAGCTGCCGCGCTACCTGGAGCAAGCAGTCCGCTACTCGGGCATGCGCGAGCAGGACATCCTGGCAGTGGCTGAGTCCTTCGCTATGGCGACGATCTTGCAGCCGATCATCGGGCGTGAGCGGGCTGCGCAGCCTGCTGCGCTCAGCTTTCGCGTCAAGCGCCTGATCGCTGCCAGCGAAGCCGAAGCGCAAGCGGCGAAAGCCGCCCTAGAAGCAGGCGAGCCCTTCCGCGCTGTAGCGTGCCGCTTCTCGATCGACCCTGCTGTGCGCGGGCAAGGCGGCGCGCTCGGTTGGCGCTCACGGGCGACCCTGCCGCGCGGCCTGCCCGATCCAAACGCGATCCTTTCGGCCGAGTCGGGTAGCATCACGGCACCACAGCAGAGTCCACTTGGCTGGCACACTTTCAAAGTCGGCGCGAAACGCCGCGATGCTGATGGCGAACAATTGGCGGATCTGGCGATGATCGTCGTGGCGAGCGCAACCCTAGCAGAAGAAATTGCGGCGCGAGCGCGCCAAGGCGAAGATTTCGCCGCGCTCGCCTGCCAGTACTCGCTCGATTCGGCCACTGCAGGCAACGGCGGCGATTACGGCTGGCAGGACGTGACAGCTCTGCCGCCTGAATGGGCGCGCTTTCTGGCAGCGAACACTGAGAATGGCTTGTATGGCCCCCTGCGCACTGCAGCAGGCCATGAGCTGCTCTTGGTCGAGGAGCGGCGCTTCAGCGTGCCGAATCCGCAAGAGCTGGAGCGCGCCGTTGAAGCCGCTTTCAGTGCCTGGCAAGCGCAGCGGCTCGCCGTGGATCTAACGCCGCTCAGCGATGCTTGGCAGGCGGCTATACCGACTGATCCGCTGCCGCGTCAAGTGGCGCCATTCCTGAGCGAAGAAGCCTTCGGCCTGCCGACACCACAAACGAGCGCGCCATGATGAGCGCCGATCATTTCGATCTGATCAGGCCCGAGCGGCGCGCCGAAGTGCGCCGCTTGCTGAGCTTGACGCCTGCTGAGGTGCGCCAACGCGCCGCAGAGCGCCTGATTGTCTGCTCTGACCTAGAGGCGCTGCATCGCCGAATGGCCGAAGATATTGCTGCTGAGATCGGTGCAGCACAAGGCCACTCCCTGCGCCTGATCTTGCCCGTCGGGCCGACGGGCGCCTACCCGTATCTCGTCAAGCTGATCGCGGCACGGCAACTCTCGCTAGCGCATTGTTGGTTCTTCTTCATGGACGAATACTGCGACTCAGAAGGCAGAGTCTTGCCGCCTGAGCACCCCTTGAGCTTTCGCGGCACGATAGAGCGGCTTTTCTTGGCGCCGCTGCGAGCGCAAGGCTGTCAGATCGCGCCCGAGCGGATCATCTTCCCTGATCAGGAGAATTATCAACGCTTGCCACAGCTGATCGAAGCGTTGGGCGGCATTCAGACATGCTATGGCGGCATTGGCATTCACGGGCACTTGGCGTTTAATGAGCCTGAGATAGGCGTTGCCGAGCGCTCTGTGCGGCGCGTACGGCTGAATGCTTTCACCATCACCATGAATGCCATTCGCGCCAACATCGGCGGCAACATCGCTTGCTTCCCGCGCGAGGCGTACACGCTCGGCATGCGCGAGATCCTGAGCGCACAGCGCATACGCCTGTATTGCCGCAACGATGTCGGCTTGGATTGGGCGAACACTGTGTTGCGCTTGGCGCTCTTTGGCGAGGCAGGCGATGACTTTCCCGTCACGCACATCCGCGGGCACGATTACACGATCATCACGGATGAAGCCACGCTTGCCTCACCTAAGTACCTGATTTAGGCGCGCTCAGGCAACTGCTTCCTTTAGCTTGGCTTGCAGCACGGCCTCAGGCGCAGCGCCTTCGATATGCACGCGTTCATTGATGACCGTGCGCGGCACGCCCATCACCTGATACTGCTCAGCAAGCTCAGGGAATTCCATCGCCTCGATCATATCGGCGCGGATCAGATCGCTCTCCAAGGCGAAGCGATGCGCTAACAGCACAGCCTGTGGGCAGTACGGGCAGCTCGGCGTGACGAAAACCTGAATGTGGATCGGCGTGCTCAGCGTTGCTGCCCAGGCCTTCGAAGCGGCTGATAAGCCGGACTCGCCTTTACCGACCATCAGGATGCTGTGGATGAGCGAGCTGAATTCATAGCCTGAGGGAATGCCGAAATAGCGGATGCCGTAATCTTTCGGCGCTTCGCCGCCGCGCATGATGACGATAGACGGCGTCTTATCGATCCTATACTCAGCAGCGAGCGCAGGCGCTTGCTCTACATCGTATTCCTCAAGGCTCAAGCTCGCCGAGAGTTCCGCCACTTCAGTGAGGATTTGGCGAATCTCAGTGCAATACTCGCAGCTTTGCTTGCTGGTGAAGAAGATCAGCTTCACAGGCTGGCTGAGCTGGCTGAACTCGTTGATCAGGTACTCGCGGTCTTGGGCTTGGATGAGGGGCATGGTAGTTGTTCCTTTCGTCGAACGGCTTTTATTTCGCACTATAGAGACGCGTC
>RFIM01000065.1 GCA_003695215.1 Chloroflexota bacterium | reverse complement strand
AGCGCATCAAGAGTTTTGAGCATAGCTGTGCTTCACCTTGAATCGGATTTGTGTACAATTACGCCAGATCATAGCACATAGCGCGCTGAATGACACACACGATCAAATCGCCTGCCAATTTGGTGCGCCAACGTTCAGCTCGTCAAACTCATAAAGCTAAGGTTCAGGAGTGAGACCATGCTGCGTTTTTCTAGGCTCATGCTGCTGACTTGTCTGATCGCCTCGAGTGCCTGCCAAGCGAGCGCTCAAACGATACCTGCAGCCGCCTTCACGGCGCAAGTTACTAAGCGTTTGTCGTGACGCCAACTCAGACATTGACGCGCATAAGGCATGTGCCTTCAGCGCACTTTGGGTGCATCGCGCAGGGCATAGAAAGCCCGACGCGGCCTGCCTTCAGCGTCCAGCAGCGAGAAACCTGCTTCTTCGCGGCTGTTATCCACTAAGCCTTCGATCATGGCGAAGTTCAGGTTCCAGAGGATCATCGGCGCCACAAACTCGCTGTAAGGTGCGCTCTGAGCCAGGCGGAAAGCGCGTAGAATATACGCCGCTTGCTGTTCCTGGTTCAGGAAGCCTTGCCAAGCGTAATTCGGATCGATCTCAGCAGGCGTGCCATCGCTGCGCATAAGGCCGTCGTAGGTTGCCCAGCCGAACTCAGTCACCCACAGCTTAGCTGCACCATGCCCATTACGCAGCATGATCTGACGGTAGGCGTCCAGCGTCTCGCGGAAGTAGAAAGACGGATGCTCATACCAGCCCGTGACATTGCCCGTCGCTTGGCAACAGCGCGCTTCGGGCGCATTCGCCCAGCCAAAGCTGTGCACGCCGACGCCAATATCGCCGTCAGCGCTGAGCGTCGCCAAGCCGCTGTTGTATAGCTCCTGCAGCCACTCGCGATCGTTCATGCTCTGACCAGGGAAAGTCACTGTTGGCGCTAGACCAGCTGTGATGACCATGATCCGATGCGTCGGCTTGAGCGCCGAAGGCTGCGCGCGCTGTTCGCGCAAGATCGCCTCATAAGCGGCGCGGAAATAGCGCATGTAGTCGGCGCCGCTGATCGGATTGCCGCGCCACTCGCGGATCAGGTTCGGTTCATTCCAAATCTCAATGGCATCAATGAACTCAGGCTTGACATCGCGCACGAAAGCGGCGATGAAATCGGCCAGATGCTGCGGATCGGCAGGCGGACCGTCTTCAAGGCCGCGCACAGCTATCGGGCGCGCCCAATCGGGCGCCTTGGCGATGCTGACCAACGTCTTGAAGCCGCGTGTGCTAGCCCGCTGTATGTTCAGCACCATGCCGTGATAGAAATCGCTGAATTGCCCTGGCGCAGGCTCGTAGAGCTTCCAGGAGAGCTGAAATTTCACCCAGCCAACGCCAAGCTCAGCAGCCCGATCCAGCATGGCAGAGAAACCGTTATCGTCAAGGAAGGTATGAATTTGTACGCCCATCAGGTCGGCGCGCAGAAGCGTGCCCTCTGCTTGCGGCAGAGTTGGCGGCGCAGGCAGCGTGCCGCTCCCGAAAGTTGGGCTTGGCAGCGGCGTGTAGGTTGGCGGCGGCGTGTAATTCGGATCGACCACAGGCCCGAAAGGCAGTGTGGCTGTTGGCGTGCCAGGTGCCACAGTTGGCAGCACAGGCTCAGGCGTATCGCTTGGCGGCGCAGTAGTGCTATCAATCACAGCGCCAAAGGTGACTGTAAAAGCGGGCGTGCCCAGCCGGGCAATTGGCTTGAGCGGCGTGTGCGTAGGCTGTACGCGCGCTATGGGCATCGCGCTCGGATTGTCCACTGCGCCGAGCTGACCGATCAGCGGCGTGTTGATAGGCAAAGCTAATGTGGCTGTTCGGCCGTAATGTGGCGCTTCAGTTGGCTCGCGCTGTGCTTGATTCGGCGCACAAGCAGCAAGCAGCCAGCCGAGCAGCGCGAGCAGTATGCTTAAGGCTTTGGAATATTTCATCATAGGCGCCGATCATAGCCTATTTCAAGCAAAGCGTGTAGCGCAACGCGCTTGTGCGCTATACTCTTATCGAAGCTGCACCTGGAAAGATGCTCGAGGCATGAGACGACGCTTGATCGCATGCATGGCGCTAGCTCTAGCGCTTTCCGCCTTGCAAAATGCGCCGCACAGCCAAGCTCAGAGCAACAAGCCGTTCAGTTTGCCCTTTAACACGCCGCCTGGCCCGACCACTTGGTTGCTCAGCCAGCAATTCGGCAACACAGTCGGCGCCTTCAACTATGGGCGCTACTGGTACGCAGGCGGGCAGAATCTGCACTTCGGGCTGGATTTTTGGGCGCCTTGCGGCACGCCTGTGGTCGCCATTGCGGATGGCATTGTCGATCAGGTGGACAACCTGAGCTTTGGCTTAGAGCCGCACAACCTGACGCTTTTCCACCGCGATCTCGGCTATACATCGGTGTACGGCCATTTGAATGCCAAGCCGAGCCTGATGCGCGGACAGCCAGTGCGCCGTGGCGAGGTGATCGCGACTGTCGGCGATCCTGATCGAACCTGCCAGTCGCGGCCGCACTTGCACCTTGAGATCCGCAGCCGCGACTACCGCATCTCATATAATCCCGTGTTGCTGATCGACGCCGACTGGGAAACCCTTGCCAGCATCGGCTACCATCACTTTGGCGGCTTCGTCAAGGACCTCTACCATCCCAACCGTTGGCAGAGCGCTTACGATCAGCCCGACGTGGACTTCAACGAACGCCCGTTGAACGACTTTCTGCTCAGCTACCCGCCTTTGGCGCGCAATGCGCCGCCGCCGCTGACTTTGCCGAATTTCAATGCGCCGCCGCTCGGCGAAGGCTACGCTACCATGCGCCGCCTGACGCGCCCTGGCTGCTGCGCCTTGCCGTTCTGGGCGCCCGACTCAAGCGCGGTTTATTACTATGATGGCGCTGACGGCGCGCTTGCTACGCGCTATGCTGTCAGCATACAGGCCGAGAGCGCGCCGCAGCCAATCGGCGAGGCGCCGCACCGCTATTATTCGCCTGACGGCCTGTGGGAAGTCCTTCAAATTGACGGGCGCACGCGCGTGGTCAACCGCGCCACAGGCGAATGGCGCGAGATCGCCACAGGCGGCGCCTTCCCGCAATTCTCGCCCAACAGCGCGCGCCTGCTATGGCATCGGCACCCTGCTGATAACATTCCAGGCGGTATTCCGCCATTGACCGAAGTTTGGGTGGCCAATGTAGATGGCTCAGGGCGCGATCTGCTCGGCACACAGCAGGGCGGCGCCGTCTATTGGCTGGACGAGACACGCCTGCTGGCAGTTGAGCCCGTCGGGCGCACCCAGACCTTCAATTTGGCGCTCTGGGATATCCGCACGCGCCAAAAGATGCCCCTGACTCAGGTCAAGAATTTGCGCGGCTTGCAAGTGGCGCCCGGCGGCGCCATTATCCTATTCTACGCGCCCTTCCAGGACGATCCGACGCGCAGCGGCGTCTATGGCATGCTGACCAAAGAAGGCGCGCAACCTGTGCTCCTGCCATTCTTTGGCAGCTACCGCTGGCGCGATAGCAAGACCATTCTGTACTTGCGCTATGGCGCAGACGCCAATCCGATGCTCAATTTGAATGGCGGACAGATGCTCTTGGCAAGCTATGATGTGACCACAGGCGAGCAGCGCATCCTGACCGATCCGACGCAGCCGTTCCGCATCGCCAACGACGATTGGCACGTCTCGCCTGACGGTCGGCATGTGGTCTTCTGGAGCGCGGACGACTCAGCGCTGTGGCTGATCAGCTTGCCCTAACGCGCCTTCAGGCGCGCAGGTGCAGCTCAAGCGCTCGGCTGCTTCGCTTTTTCAGGCCAAGTGCTGATAGAATGGTCATGTGTTCGGCTCACTTGAGAGGGACTCATGCAGCAAGGGCAAGCGATCATCGAGCGCATCAGGCGCATCTCAGCGGGCGTGCAGCGCCTGGAGCTGGCAGTTGAGAAGCCGCATCAAGCTATCAGCGGCGGGCAGTTCTTCCTAGCGCGCACGGACTCAGCCTATGGGCCCTATCTGCGCGAGGCATGGCTGCCAATCGCTGTGCGCGAGAACGTAGTGATCGTCGAGCGACCGACGCGCTACGCTTACCTGCCCAATCAGGTGATCGATCTGCTCGGCCCGATTGGTAGGCCCTTTCCGCTGCGCAGCTCAGCGCGCACGCTCTTGCTAATCGCCTATGAAGCCACGCCTGCCATCTTTCTGCTGATGCTGCAGAGCGCCTTGGCGCGACAATGCGCCGCGACGCTCGTCCTGATCGGGCAGGCGCGCCGTTATCCCTTTGAAGCCTTGCCGCCTGCTCTTGAAGTGACATTGGCTGAGTATCATGAGCGCTGGGCCGAGCGCGAGCAGCAGATCGCCTGGGCCGATCAAATCTTCGCCGCCGCGCCGCCGCCCTACGATATCCCTGCCTACTTGCGTCTTTTGGAAGACGTGCAGCGCATCCGCCAGGCGATCGGCCCTGAGACGCTCTATGGCGTCTTCCAGCCGCCAATGCCCTGCGGAATCGGCGCTTGCCAAGCCTGCCTGGTGCGCCTCCAAAGTGGTGACGAGATGCTTGCTTGTATTGACGGCCTAGCCTTCGATCTAACGCGCGTCAATTTGCTGCAAAATTTGCCCAACAGCCCAGGAGCCTAGCCATGCTTGAGATCACTGCAGGGAAATCCGCCTTGCGCCTGAGCCGCCCTGTGATCGGCGCAAGTGGCGCCTTCGGCTTTGCAAGTGAGTACAGCAAACTGATCGATCTGAGTTTGCTTGGCGCGCTAGTGACCAATCCGATCTCGCTCAGGCCGCGCCGCGCAGCGCACAGCACGCGCGTCGTGCCGCTAGATGGCGGCGTGCTGATTCACACCGGCTTGCCGAACAGCGGTATTCACAAAATGCATCGGCAGTATGCGGCTAAGTGGCGCGCCAGCCCGATTCCAATCATCATGCACCTGATCGGCTCAGCTGACGATCTGGCCGAATGCGCTATTTTCCTGGATCAGCAGTCCGAGGTTGCTGCCATCGAGCTAGGCATTAACGATACGCTGACAGCGCGCGAGGTGCGCGCTGTGGTCGCCACAGTGCGCGCGCGGACGCAATTGCCGCTTTTAGCGAAGCTGCCGCTCTATCAAGCAGTGAACGTAGCTGCAGCCGCTGTGGATGGCGGCGCCAATGCTCTGGTGATCGCGGCGCCGCCGCGCGGCACGGCGCGCGATCCGCTCAGCGGGCAGCTGGTCGGCGGCAGGCTCTACGGCACATGGCTGAAGCCGCTGGTGCTCCGCTTGGTCGGTCAGTTGGCGATGCGCCTAGACGTGCCACTGATCGGCTGTGGCGGTGTCCATCATCCTGACGATGTGCGCGATTTCCTGGAGGCAGGTGCGCGCGCTATCCAGCTGGATTCAGTTGTTTGGGCGCGCCCTGAGATGGTTACAGCCATTGCTCAGGCTTTCAGCGTCGGCGAGTTGACGCGCATGGCAGGCGCTCTGGCCGACGAATGGCGCGCTATCGGCGAGCCTGCTGAGCGACGCACGCAGTTGCTCTTGGCGCCGCCGCCGCCCAGCATGCCTTCACCGCCCGAGATTTAGTCCGCGCTGATTGTCTCGCTAGCGTAGACAGGATATAGCCAGTGCGCGTATTGCGGCACCTTGCCGCGCACTACGTTGAAGAACAGTTCGCGCAGCGCACGCACAAACTCGCCCATCTTGCCGCCACTGATCGGGCGATGATCCACGTAAGCGACCGCTGCTACTTGCACGCCTGTGCCGCACAGGAAGACTTCATCAGCCACGTACAGCTCGCTGCGATCGATCTCGCGCTCGATGACTTCGTAGCCCATCTGCTCTGTGATCAGCGTGAACAGGCTGCGCCGCACAATGCCTTCCAGGATGTTCGAGTGCACTGGTGGCGTGATCACTTTGCCGCCACGCACCATGAACAAATTCGCCGCGCTCGCCTCTGAGACGTGACCGTCCTGATTCAGGACGACCGCCTCGTCATGGCCGTTCAGCATGACTTCCGTCTTGATCAAGGCCGAGTTCACGTAGGCGCCGCTGATCTTGCCGCGCACAGGAATAGCTGTATCATCCACGCGCCGCCACGTCGAGGTGCCAAGCTTCAGGCCTTCCTCGTGCTCAAGGTAGCTGCCAAAAGGAATGGCGAAGATGGTCAGATCGTGTTCCAAGTTATGCAAACGCACGCCGATGCCTTCATGTGACTTGTAGACGAGCGGGCGGATGTAGGTATCTTGACGGTAACCTTCATGGCGCAGCAGGTCGACCAAAATGGCGCGCAGTTGCTCGGGCGTGTGCGGAATATCCATCATCAGGAACTCAGCCGATTGTTTCAGGCGCACAAAATGATCGATCGGGCGGAACAGGAACAATTCGCCTTTTTCTTCGTTCCAGTAGCCGCGCATGCCGCCGAAAACGGCTGTGCCATAGTTCAAGGCATGCGTCATCACGCTGACTTTGGCCTGCTCGATCGGAACAATTTTCCCTTGAAAGAAAGCAAAACGTGGGCTGCTCATGAGAAGCTCCTGGAATATAAAAGCGTGACCATAGCTTGATTGTACCGCGAATTGGGCAAAAGGGCGAGGCTGCAGGGCACAATACGCCGCGATTTGTGGTATGCTGAGCGCAGTCATCTCGAAGGGACGCCCATGAATATCCTCTACAGCCTGCCACATCCTGCTGATAGCCTGGCCTCGGCTCAGGCAGGGCATGTGATCCGCGCCACAGCCTTGCTCGGCGCGCTTGAGGCGCTCGGGCATCGCGTGCAGCGCCTTGAGGCAGCGCAATCCAGCGGCGCTAAAGCCTCAGTGAGCTTGTATCGCAACTACGTGAAAAAACTCCTGCCACGTCCACTGGCTATGCGCCTGCGCGATCGCATGCGCATCCGCCACGGCGAGCGCTACGCTCAAAGGCTGTTGGCTTCGATCGAACAGGCGCGCCCTGACCTGATCCTTGAGACGCACATCGCCTTCAGCCGCGCGGGCATGCTGGCCAGCCGCGCAAGCGGCGTGCCGCTGGTGCTGGATGACGTAGCGCCTGCTTGGGAAGAAGAGCAGCAATACGGCGTCGGCTTGCGGCGCGCTGCACGCGCGATTCACAAGGAAGTGACGGCGCAAGCGCGCTTGCTGATCGCCGTCAACCGAACGCTCTATCAACACTTGCTCGCCGACGGCATGCCTGCTGAGAAGGTCATCATCGTGCCGAACGGCATCGACGCTAGCCTGTTCCGCGCCGATCTAGATGGCGCGCCGATCCGCGCGCGCTATGCCATTCCGCCTGATGCGGTCGTGATCGGCTTCGTCGGCTCGTTTCAGCCTTATCACCGCGTGGACTTGCTCTTGCGCGCCTTCGCTCAGCTTGAGTCGGCTCAGGCGCGCTTGCTGTTGGTCGGGCAGGGCATCACAAGCGCCGAGTCACAGGCTTTGGCGGCGCAGCTGGGCATTGCGGCGCGCACAATCTTCACGGGCAGCGTGCCATACGCGCAAGTGCCGCACTATCTCGCTGCAATCGATATTGCCGTGATGCCTGCCACGAACGATTACGGCAATCCGATGAAAGTTTACGAATATATGGCAATGGGCAAGGTCGTGGTCGCGCCCGATCAGCCGACCATCACCGAATTAGCTACCCATGGCGAGAACGCCTATCTCTTCGCGCGCGAGGAGATCGCCGCTATGGCAGCAGCGCTCAGGACGCTGCTGGCCGACTCGGCGTTGCGCCAACGGCTAGGCGCACAAGGGCAACAGCACGCCGCTGAGCAGACTTGGCTCAAGCGCGCCCAGGCGCTGCAACAAGCGCTCGCCGAGCGCGGCATCGGCTGACTGAGTGTGAAGAAGCTGCTGCACGCTGTGAATTTTTCATAAAATTCCTGGCTGCGCACTTCTGTGCTGATCAAAAGCATGGTATAGTGATGACAGCGTTATGCTGAGCAACAGATCGGCGTCGGCAAGGCATTCTCAGACTGAAGCGCAATGCGCAGGTGCACAAAGTTGCGCGCATTGCCGATCCGATGCCCTTGCGCGTTCAGTGTACCCTAACAACATGGTCGCGTCCGACATCGCATTGAATGAGGATCGTCGCTGCACATGGCAAAATTCCGACTGCTGCTGATCTTGCTGACCGCCTGGCTGTTCTTGATCTTCAACCTTGCGCGCCCTGACCTGTTGATTGGGACGCCTGATTTCCCGCTAGACCTATCCTCGCTCGTCTTTGTGGTGGCGACCTTCATGGCCATTGCGATCTTGCTGATGCCCGATCTAGCGCGCATTCGCCTGGAGTTCTCCTTCGGCGCAGCTGTGCTGCTCTACCTGTTCTTGCGCCTGACTTTTGTGCCCTTCAAAGGCGTAGCTGCCACTGATCCGAGCCGTGCCGTCTATTTGATCGTCGCCGAAGTTTTGGTGCTGCTCATCTCGCTGATCTTAGTGCGCGCTGTCTCACTGGCCGTCACCAGCTTTGAGAAAGCGGTCGAGAACATTGTCCTGCGCCCAAGTCAGCTGCGCATCCTGCCACAGGCCGAAGGCGAGGAAGCCATCAACAGCGAATTGTTCCGCGCGCGGCGCTTCGACCGACCTGTGGCTTTCATTCTGATCGACCTGAGCGTCGTTGAGAAGCTGCTGGGCAAAAGCCGCATGACGCTCGAAGGCGTTTTCCAAAAGCATTATGTGCAGACGCGCGTCGCCCAGATCGTAGAAGCCACGCTCTACAAGACTGATATCGTCACTTGGCATAACGAGAATCTGTTCATCTGCCTGCCCGAGACGACCTATGGCGAAGCGCTCAAGACGGCAGAAGAACTGGACAAGCTCATCCGCTTGCGCCTTGATCTGCAGCTACCAATAGGCATTGCTGCTTTCCCTGAGAACGGCTTGATCTACAGCGATTTGGTCCAGGCAGCGACGCGGAATGCAAGCGTTCTGGCCGTTGAAGAGCCAGCGCCTGCGTCCGTCAAGCGCGCCACAGGCAAACTGCCTACACTGGATGTGGAGGCGCCTGAAGCCAAGCCCGAGTCCGCACACGCCGCGCTTGTCCATCCTGACGGGCGCAGCGAGATGGACGCGGTGCCCATTGGTGCAGGCGCTGCAGCAGCTGCTTTGCCTATCTCTGTCAATGGCAATCCTATCCGCAAGCTGATCGACGCCTACCGCAGCTTGTACAACGTCTTGCCCTTGCCTGAGGTCAGCAAGCGCCGTATCGGCTCGGAACGTCCGAATGATCCTGACTTCTGGGTGAATTTGTTGCCTTATCAGAGCGCCAGCGCCCGCGCTTTCTATCGCGTCTTCAAGCGCATCTTCGACCTGGGCTTGACGCTCGGCACGGCGCCGCTTTGGTTGCCGCTGATGCTGCTGATCGCGCTCTTGGTCTATCTGGATAGCGGCCGCCCGATCTTCTTCACTCAAGAGCGCACAGGGCGCGGCGGCAAGCGCTTCAAAATGTACAAATTCCGCACTATGGTGCCTAACGCCGAAGCGCTGCTCAAAGAGTTGGCGGCCAAAGGCTTGGCAAAGCTGGATGCCAAAGGTAAGTTGGCTGAGCCGCTCAAACTCGAGCGCGATCCGCGGGTGACGCGCATTGGGCGCTTCTTGCGCAAGACCAGCCTGGACGAGCTGCCGCAACTGCTCAACGTGATCAAGGGCGATATGAGCCTGGTCGGGCCGCGCCCAACCAGCTGGGACTTGGGCAGTTACACGCTGCTGCAAACCGAACGCCTGAGCGTGCAGCCTGGCATCACGGGCTTGTGGCAGGTCTATGGGCGCGGCGAGACCGACTTCGGCAGCTGGGTACAATGGGACGTGCTGTATATTGAGAAGATGAGCTTGACGCTAGACGTGAAAATCCTGATTCGGACTGTGCTGCAGGTTTTGAAGCGGCGCGGCGCGCGCTGAAAGCACGTGATGAGCCTAATCCTGGCACTCTTGTTTTGGCTGAGCGCTTCAGCGCTATTCTGGACGTACTTCGGCTACCCGCTGCTGATGGCGCTGCGTGCTACGCTAGCAGCGCGTCCGATTCAGCAGGATGAAAGCTATCTGCCGAGCGTGACGCTGCTCATCCCTGCTCACAACGAGGCGGACGTGATCCGCGACAAGCTGGAGAACGCGCTCAGCTTGGATTATCCAACTGATCAGCTGCAGATCATCGTGGTGGATGATGGCAGCACTGATGGCACGACCGAGATCGTGCGCGCCTTCGAGGATCGCGGCGTGCAGCTCATCCGCCAGCCCGAGCGCAGTGGCAAGATGGCAGCGGTCAATCGTGGCTTTGAGGCAGCGACGGGCGAGCTGGTGGTGCTGAGCGATGCCTCGCCTATCTACGCGCCAAACGCCTTGCGGCTCTTGGCGCGCAACTTCGCCGATCCGAGCGTGGGCGTGGTCGTCGGCGCTTTGCGCCTCTGGGACGCGCAGAACGCCGTTGCCAAGCCAGCAGGCTTATACTGGCAGTACGAATCAGCGTTGCGGCGCTGGGAGAGCCTGACAGGCAGCACAGTCGCTGTGCATGGCAATATGTTCGCCGTGCGGCGCGGGCTCTACCGCCCGCTGCGCCGTTATACCATCAACGATGAGTTCAGCATCGCTATGGAAGTGATGCGGCAAGGCTATCGCGTCGTCTACGAGCCGCACGCCGTCAGCTATGATATCGCTAGCGCGACCATGAGCGATGAATTCAAGCGCCGCGCGCGCATCAACGCAGGGCGCTTCCAAGCGCTGTTCTCAGCAGGCTACCTGCGCGCGCCAACGCTCGATCTGACCTTCCGCCTGATCTCGCACAAGCTCTTGCGCCCATTGACGCCTATCTTCATGCTGGTGACGCTGATCAGCGCCTTTCTGCTGATGATCCTCAGCGCGCTCAACCTGGACCGCGCCTTCTGGTTCTGGCTGCTGGCCTTCTTCGCGCAGGATGCCTTCTACATGCTGGCTTATGCTGGCTATCTAGCCGAGCGCAACGGCCGCAGCCACAAGCTGCTGAGCGTGCCATACTTCTTCGTCAGCTCGAATCTCGCGGCGCTGGTCGGTTTATGGCGCTGGCTGCGCAATCGTCAAAGCGTGACTTGGCAAAAGCGCGCCAACTCATGATCGATCTCGCTTGAGAGTGCCTTGCCCATGACTGAAGCTGCCGACCTGCACGTGCAGCAGGTGACCCCAAAAGCCGTCAAAAGCACGGCCTGGACGTACCTGAGCTATATCCTGAGCAAAGGCGCCAATCTGGCCACGACGATCATCTTGGCGCGCCTGCTGACCACAGCCGAGTTCGGCATCGTCGGCTTCGCACTGACGGTGATGAGCTTTTTGGATGCAGTGCGCGATCTGGGCTTGGAGTTGGCGCTGATTCAGCGGCGCAGCGAGATCGAGGAGGCAGCGCACACAGCCTTTTGGATGAACATCGCCAGCAACGGCGCGATGTGGCTTGTGGCCTGCTTGATCGCGCCGTTAGTGGCGCAATTCTTCAACGAGCCGCTGGTTGTGATCATTTTGCCGATCCTGAGCTTCAGTTTCGTGATCAGCAGCTTTGGCGGCACGCACGATGCGCTGATCAAGCGAGAGCTGAAGTTCGGCCTGCGCTTCGTGCCAAGCCTGGGCGAGAGCCTGCTCAAGAGCGTGGTTGCCATTCAGTTGGCGCTGATGGGCTTGGGCGTGTGGGCACTAGTGCTAGGGCAGCTAGCAGGTCGGCTGGCATTCACGCTCTTGGCGTGGCGAGTGCTGCCCTGGCGCCCGAAGCTGCGTTTTCAGCCGCGTATTGCGCGTCAGCTCTTCAATTACGGCTACAAGGCGAGCCTTGATAGCTTTCTCTCGGCGCTCCAGGCGAATATCGACTACGTCTTCATCGGGCGCCTCTTGGGCGATGCGGCGCTAGGCGTTTACACGGTCGCCTACCGCATGCCCGAGATTTTGATCATCAATTTTTCTATCGTGATCGCGCAAGTGCTGTTTCCAGCTTATGCCATGCTGCAGCACGATCAGGCGCAGCTGCGCAAGGGCGTGCTGAGCGCGCTACGCTACGTCGCCATTGTGACGGTGCCAATGGGCCTTGGCATGGCGCTGATCGCGCCGCTGTTCACGCAAGTCTTCTTCGGCGAGAAATGGTCACAGGCAGGCGCGATCATGGCGATTCTAGCGCTGTACGGCATGGTCTTGGCTGTCTCATGGAATATTGGCGATGTCTATAAGGCGATAGGGCGGCCTGATATCTTGTGGAAGACGACGTTGGTCGAGTTTGGGCTGCTAGCGCCGATCTTGTTCGTGCTAGCACAGCAGAGCGCCTTGGCGGTAGCGGTCGGGCACTTGGGCGTGGCAGTTGTCGTGAGCGCCTTGCGGCTGTACATCGCTTCGCGGATTTTGCAGATTGCCTTCTTTGGTGCGCTGCGGCAATTTGTGCCGTCCTTGTTGGGCAGCGCGCTGATGGGCAGCGCAGTCTGGGGCACGCTGCGCATGGCTGAGCTTTGGGCAGGGCAGAACACGCTGAACGGCTTGGCTGTGCTGAGCGGCGCAGTTGCGCTAGGCGGCGGCATTTATGTAGCAGCCTTGTGGTGGTTAGAGCGCGATCTGGTGCGGCAGGGGCTGAGCGTCGCATTGGGCTTGCTGCGCCGCTGAAGCTCAGCGGAGCGCAGTGGCGCGCACACGGCTGCGTGCTGCCAGGCGTCGGCGTGCGGCGGGCTTTGGCTCAGGCAAAGGGCGCAGAGAGACGCGCCGCTTGCGCCACAAAGCTGAGCGGCGTTTCTGAGAGAGTGGCGCAGCCGACTCGGGCTGAGAGGCTCTGGGCGCTGTCAGGCGGCTACGATAGCGTGCAGATCAGTGCGCGTCTTCTCGCTAGGGCGCGGCACGCCGAAGATTTCCCAGATGCTCAGCTCGCCCGTGTCGTAGAGATCAGTCGGCTTGGGCATCTCGCGCTTAGGCAGTTCGGGAGGCGGCAGGCCTCGTGCAGGCGTCGGCGCGATCTCGGGCGGTGTGTGTGGCTGAGGCGGCGCCGACTCAAGCGCCTGTGTTGGCTCAGCGGGCGGCAGAGGCGGCGCTACCAGCGAGATAGGCACTGTGCGCGCTGAAGAGTCCCAAGCCGAGTTTTCTGTGCGGGCAGGCGCAGAGCTGGCTTTGGTTTGCTGCAATGCCTCAGCCAGGCCTTTGGGCTTGCGTGGCTTGGTGTCGGCTATCGAGTCGGGCGTCACAGGCGGATGCTCAACGGCGCTCAGCTTAGTGACGAAAGATGGCTCTGCGAGCGGTTGCTGGTGGATCAGCGTCGGCGCACTGGGCTCAGGCGCGTCCTCTTCACTGATGACCAAGGGCGCGCTCGGCACAGTATTCGCCAACTGAGCGCGCATGGCTTCGGCGCCGCGCGCGGCACGCGCCGTCACATCGGGCGCCGGCTGCATCGCCACACGCGCCTGACGGGCAGGATCGAGGCGCGCGCCGCTGCGTTCGACCACTTTGCGCAAGTTGCGCAGGCTCTCGCTCATTAGATGCTCAGTGTGGCGGCGCCCGCCGAGCAGCTCGCGCAGGCCGCTGAGCAAGCCGCGCCGCTGATACTCGACGATCCAATTGACGATCGTGCCTTCAGGCGCGGGCTGCAAGCGGATGCGCGCGCGGAAGGCGCGGTATGGGCCATCTACCACTTTGTATTCGTAGCCGATGTTCTCAAGCCACGCGGTGATCTCCTCGACCGTGCTTTTGCCGCGCCCATCGGTGCAGCGGCGGCGCGTGCCAACGCCTTGCGCGCGCGTGGTCAGAATCGAGAGCTGCTTGCAGCCCAAATGCCAGCGCATCAAGTGCTCAGGCTGCGTCAGATACGGCCAGACAGTCTCAGCCGCAGCAGCGATTAGAATCCGTTGATCGATCAGTGGCACAGTGGCTTCCCTGCTAAATGGCGCTCAGCGCAAGCTGACGCTCAGCCTACGCTCAACCTATGATACCAAAAAATCGGCGCACAACCTAATTTTGATGCGCTCAGCTGGTCTGGGAAGCGGGCACACTTCAGAAATTGAGCCTATTTGGCTTGGCACGATTTCTTAACAGTCTTTTAAAAATAGCTTGGTACGCTCTTAAAGGAACAGGCATTGGCTTTTAACGCGTTGCGGCTAGTTTTTTTCTTGTCAAGCTCACTTTAGCAGAACACAGGAGATCTTTTCGCATGAGCATTCGCAAGTTGATGATCGCCTTTGTGGCAGTCGCGCTGATGGCAGGTGCGCTCTCGTTACCTGCGCTGGCGCAAGAGAAGATCGATATCAAGGTCTGGATCGCTTTCACCGACACGCGTTTGGATTGGTCGCGCGAGCGCGCCGCTGAGTTCAACGCGCAGTTTCCGCAGTACAACGTGACGATAGATGGCTATGCCAGCTACGAGGAAATCCAACAGGCGACCGACCTAGCCATTCAGCAGAACAATCCGCCCGCCATTGTGCAGTGGTTTGAAGTTGGCACGCAACGCGCCCGCGATTTCGGCTACTTCAAGAGCATTGCCGACGCCCTAGAAGGCCGCACTGAAGTGAACGGCGTGCCGATCAACTTCGACGACTTCATCGCGCCTGTGGTGGACTACTACACGCTAGATGGCAAGTTCACCTCGATGCCTTGGAACAGCTCCTCGCCGACGCTGTACACCAACATCGCCATGATGAAGGAACTCGGCTTGGAGAAGCCGCCTGCCACTTGGCAAGAGCTGGAAGCCGCTTGCGCCAAGGCGCTGGAGATGAAGGAGAAGCTGGGCATTGATGGCTGCGTGACCTGGCCTAACCATGGCTGGTTCGTCGAGCAGTGGATGGCGCAGCGCAATGCGCTCTTGGTCAACAATGGCAACGGCCGCGATGCGCGCGCAACTGAGACCTTCCTCGATAGCGAGGACATGATCGCCATCATCTCCTGGTGGCAGAAGATGTACCAGCAAGGCTACTACATCTACAGCGGGCGCCAGCGCGATTGGAATGCCACTGAGCAGGCGATTCAGAGCGGCAAGGTGCCGTTCATCATCACCTCCAGTGCTGATACGGCTAACATCACCAATGCCGCTAAGGCGAATGGCATTGATATTCTCACTAGCCGCATGCCCTACGACGCTGAGAAGGGCTGGACAGGCAATCTGATCGGCGGCGCTAGCCTGTGGCTCTTGGACGGCTTGCCTGAGAAGATGGAAGAAGGCGCGCTGACCTTCCTGCTGTGGTTCACGAACACGGAGAACATCGCTGAGTGGCATAAGGCGACGGGCTACCTGCCGCTGCGCAACAGCTCGGTCGAGCTGCTGGAGAAGGAAGGCTGGTTCGAGAAGAATCCGAACTTCCTGACCGCTGTGGAGCAGATTCGCCAGACGACCGTGACGCCTGCTACGCGCGGCGCGCTGCTGGGCACCTTCCCACAGACGCGCAACATCATCACGCGGGTGATGGAAGAGCTGATGCTGCAGGGCGGCGATCCAGCGGCGGCGATGAAGGCGGCCAAGGCTGAGGCAGATAAGCTGCTGGCAGAGTACAACGCGCTCTACGAATAACGTTCTGGCGCTCAGGCGCATCAAGCAAGGCGAGGCTCATCCCTCGCCTTTGCCATTTACCAAGGCGCCACAACTCTCTGGGAGATCGGGTCAGCAAAGGAAGGTAGGCGACGCATGAGCATAGCTCCGATACTCATCGTAGGCATCGCTGCTTTGGTAGGCGCGGCAATGCTGGGGATCATTTTTCAGCGCGCTGGGCGCTCTATCATCTCAGGCGGCGGCTTAGGCGCGCTCGGCGGCGGTGTTGGCGCCTCGCTATTCATGGTGCCGCTCAACTTCTGCACCTTTGAGCCTGAGCGTACGCCTGCAGATAACTTTCTGGGCATCTTGCTGGTCGTAGTTGGCATGGCGATCTGCTTAGTGCCGCTGCGCTGGTGGTTCATCGTGCGCCCGCAAGAGCGCCACGCGCCACGCGCCATTCAAGGCACCTTCAAAGGCTGGCTGACGCCTTGGCTCTTGCTCCTGCCAACGCTGACCGTGCTGGTCTTGTTCCTGTACTATCCGTTTCTGGATACCTTTCGGCTCTCGACCTTGATCGTGCAGCCGCGAGCGCGCCGCACGCCTTTTGTGTGCATGAAGAACTTCACTGACCTGCTCGGCGATCCTGCGTATCTGCGCAGCCTGGTGATCACGCTCGCGATCACAGCCGCGATCGTGGTCATTGGCCTGCTGGTCTCGCTGCTGATCGCTTCGGTCGCCTATCAGCCGATTCGCGGCGCAGGTGTGTATCGCACGCTGCTGGTGTGGTCATATGCGATCTCCCCGGCTGTGGCAGGCTTGATCTTCTTCGTGATTTTCAATCCAATTGGCGGAATCGCTAACCACATCACCAACAACTTGTTTGGCGTGCAATTGGCGTGGTTTACCGATCCGAACTTGGCGATCTTGTCAGTCATCTTGGCAAGCGTGTGGAAATCGCTCGGCTTCAACATCCTGTTCTACATCGCAGGCTTGCAAAACGTGCCCAACGATTTGCGCGAAGCGGCCGCCATTGATGGCGCCAACACCTTCCAGCGCTTCTGGCTGATCACAGTGCCGATGCTCTCGCCGATCACTTTCTTCCTGGTCATCACCAACATCACCTATGCCTTTTTCGATCTCTTCGGCACGATCGACACAATGACCGCCGGCGGGCCCGTCGGCGCGACGACCACGCTCATTTACCGCATCTACCAAGATGGCTTCACTGAAGGGCGAGTCAGCTATGCCGCCGCCCAGTCCGTGATTCTGTTCTTGCTGGTGATCGGCATCACCTACCTGCAATTCCGCACCACAGCACGCCGCGTGACTTATGGAGCGTAGCCTATGAGCAGTGAGAGTCTCTCTAAAGACCTGAGTTTGCCGCTAGCTCAGCCGAAGTTGGCCGCCATCAGGCGCTGGCTGCCCAGACGGCTCGGCGCGCACATTTTCCTGACGCTCGCCTGCCTGATCGTCGGCTTTCCACTGATCTACGCCATTATTGTCAGCACGCAAAGCAATGCCGACGTCTTCGCTTACCGTTTCACCTTTGGCAGCGCGCTCGCCGATAACTTGAACACTGTGCTAGTGGCGCGCAATCTCGGCACGTATATGTGGAACACGGTCTTCACAGCGGTCGCTGTGACAGTCGGCAAGACCGTGCTATCGCTCCTGGCAGGGCTAGCTTTCGTCTACTTCAAATTTCCAGGCAAGTGGTTGGTCTTCGGCTTTGTGCTGTTGACGCTGATGATGCCGACCGAAATCCTGATCATCGCTTTGTTGCGGTTCGTGGTGATTGATCTGGGCTGGGGCAGCACCTACCAGGCGCTGATCGTGCCGTTCATCGCTAGCGCCACAGGCACCTTCTTGTTCAGGCAGCATTTCGCCAACATCCCTGCTGAACTCTCTGAGGCGGCGCAGCTAGACGGCGCCAATCCGCTACAATTCCTGTGGCGCGTGCTGATTCCGATCAGCTGGAACACGATCGGCGCCCTGGCAGTCATCCAGTTCGTCTACGTCTGGAACATGTACTTGTGGCCGCGCTTGGTCATCACTGACTCGTCGCGGCAGGTGGTGCAGGTCGGTTTGCAGTCGCTGATCAGCACGGATACGGGCTTGAATTACGGGCCGCTGATGCTCGGCGCCGTGATTGCGAGCATTCCGCCTGTGATCGTCTTCATCCTGCTACAAAAGCAGTTCATGAGCGGCTTCGCGCTAGGGCGCGATAAATGAGCGCTGTGCACAAGTGT
>RFIM01000064.1 GCA_003695215.1 Chloroflexota bacterium | reverse complement strand
GCTGATAGCCGATTGGCACTAGCTCAGGTATAATCGCTCGGCCATTGCATCCACAGGAGTTCAGGGAATGAGCAATTTAGCAGGGCGCGTCGCTGTGGTGACAGGTGCAAGCCGCGGCATTGGGCGCGCTATCGCGCTAGAGTTGGCGCGGCGCGGCGCAGCAGTCGTCATCAACTATAACCGAAGCGCCGAGGCAGCTGAGCAAGTAGTGGCGGCGATCCAAAGCGCGGGCGGCAGGGCGCTGGCCGTCCAGGCGGATGTCAGCCAGGCGGCACAGGCAGAGGCACTCATCAGGGCCGCACAAACGCAATTCGGCAAGCTGGATATCCTTGTCAACAATGCTGGCGTCACTCGAGATGGCCTGCTGCTGAGTATGAAGGAAGAGGATTGGGATAGCGTGCTGACAACCAACTTGAAGAGCGCCTGGAGCTGCTCTAAGGCGGCTGTGCGCGGCATGATCAGGCAGCGCAGCGGGCGCATCGTCAACATCACGAGCGTGGTCGGCATCAGCGGGCAGGCAGGCCAGACCAACTATAGCGCCAGCAAGGCGGGCTTGATCGGCTTCACTAAAGCCTTGGCGCGCGAGGTCGCCTCACGTGGCATCACTGTCAACGCTGTGGCGCCTGGATTCATCACCACGGATATGACGGCGAATCTCTCAGCCGAGCTGATGGCGGAGATCAGGGAGCGCATTCCGTTAGCGCGCTATGGCACGCCTGAAGACGTCGCCTACGCGGTCGCTTTCTTGGTCAGCGACGAAGCCAGCTACATCACAGGGCAGGTCTTGACGGTCGATGGCGGCTTGATCATGTAGATGACGACTTATGTTAATACTCAGATCATGCTACCTTAACAAGGGTACGTTAGATTGGGCAAGGTCAGCCCTAGAGCTGGCCGTGGTTTTCAAAATGACCATTGGAGGTCGCAATGCTAAAGCGTGCAGTTATTCTAGCAGCCATTCTTGCTGTGCTTGGGCTCAGCGCGGCAAACACGCGCACTGAGGCCCAGAGCGTCGTCGAGATCGATTTCTACTATCCAACTGCAGTTGGCGGTCCGATCACGCAAATCTTGGACGAGTACGCCGCGCAGTTCAATGCTGCGAATCCTGATATCAAGGTGAACGCGATCTACGCGGGCGGCTACGATGAAATCTACAAGGCCGTGCAGACTCAGATCAGCGGCGGCGGCACAGGCCCAGATGTGGCCATCTTTCTGGCCGTGGACTTATTCTCGCTGATCGAGAACGACTTCATCGTTCCGCTGACCGACTTCATCGAGAAGACTGAAGGCGCTAAAGAGGCGCTTGCTGATTTCTTCCCCGCCTTCATGCTCAACACACTTGATGAGAACGGCGTGGTTTGGGGCATTCCCTTCCAGCGCAGCACGCCTGTGATGTACTACAACAAGGATTTGTTCCGCGAAGTCGGCCTTGATCCCGAAGTGGCGCCGAAGACCTGGCAGGACATGCTGGAGGCGGCTAAAAAGCTGACCAAGCCTGATGGCAGCCGCTGGGGTTTGATGATCCCATCAGATGGCTTCCCATATTGGCTTTTCCAGGGCTTCGCCATCAGCAACGGCAAGAATCTGGTCGAGGAATCGCCCACTGAGGTCTATTTCAACACGCCTTCCACAGTTGAGGCGCTAGAGTTCTTCGCCGCGCTCTCGCGCGTTCACAAGGTTATGCCTGAGGGCATCATCAAGTGGGGCGATACGCCAACGGCGTTCACCTCAGGGCAAGCGGCGATCATTTATCACACCACAGGCAGCCTGACCAACATCTTGCGCAACGCCAACTTTGAGGTCGGCGTTGGCTTCCTGCCGCAGGGCAAGGCGGGCTACGGCGCTCCAACCGGCGGTGGCAATCTGCACATCCTCAAGACCAGCTCGCCGGCTGAGCAAGCTGCCGCGTGGCGCTGGATTCAATTCCTGAGCTCGCCCGAGATTCAGGCCGATTGGGGCGTGAAGACGGGCTACGTGGCCGCGCGCCAATCGGCGTGGGAGCTCGAGCCGCTCAAATCGCTTGTGCGCGAGAAGCCGCAATACGCTGTAGCGCGCGATCAGCTGCCCTTCGCCCAGAAGGAACTCTCCACCTATCGCGGTCTGGACGTGCGCCAAATCTTCGGCAAGGCCGTGCAAGCCGTCATCACAGGCGAGAAAGACGCCAAGACAGCCCTTGACGAAGCTCAAGCAGCCGCCGATCAGCTGCTGGCGCCCTATCGCCAATAGCAGATCTCACGCACGCCGCGCCCAAAAGTGCGGCGTGCGCTTTGCCATAGCGCTTGAGCGACGTCTATGAGCAACCTCGAAAGTTTTCTGGACTACCAGGCCGCGCGTAGGCTCTCCACAGGCGCCTATACGCGCCTATGGCAGCGCAGCCTGCCTTATTTGCTCGTCCTGCCAACTTTCGCCTTCGTCTTCCTATTCACGCTCCTGCCGACCGCTAACGCGCTCATCCAAAGCCTGTATCAGCCAGGCAATGCGCGCATTCCCACGCGCTACGTCGGCTTGCAGAACTACCTCGACTTGTTCAATCCGAACACGCTCATCGGTGCCGACTTCGCGCGCATCGCAGGCAATACGCTGATCTACATCTTCACCACAGTGCCGATCAGCATGGCAATCGGCTTCGGCCTGGCGCTCTTGCTGAACCGCAAGATGCGCGCGCTCGGTCTCTTTCGCTTCGCATTCTTCTATCCCGTCTTGATCCCGATGATCGGCGCAGGCAGCATTTTCGCCTTCCTCTTCGCCGACCAAATCGGCTTGCTGAACACGATCCTGCGCAGCTTTGGCCTGCCAGGCATCAAGTGGATTGGCGATCCGAACTGGGCGCTGATCGCCATCATCATGGTCTCAATCTGGAAGCAGACAGGCTTCTGCATGATCATGTACTTGGCGGGCTTGCAAGGTTTATCCAACGATGTTTATGAAGCCGCTGATCTCGATGGCGCGACAACCTGGCAGAAGACGCGCTACATCACCTTGCCGCTGCTACAAGGCACAACGCTCTTCATCCTGACTACCAGCATCGCCGCTTCTTTCCAGCTGGTCGATCACCTATTTGCGCTCGGTGAAGGCCAGCCTAACGAGCGCAGCAATCTATTGCTCTATTTTATCTTCCAAAAGTATAATGAGCCGCGCAACTTAGGCTATGTGAGCGCCATCACCGTCATCATCCTAGCAGCACTCTTGATCTTCACTGTCCTCAACTTCTGGCTGTGGGAGCGGCAGACGTACTATGAGAATTAGGGCCATCAAGCGCCTGCGCAGCGCGCTCGGCACGCTCTTGCTGATCGGCATGGCGATCTTCTGGTTGATTCCGCTGATTTGGTCAGTCCTGATCGCCTTGCGCCCTGAGAATGAGCCGATTGTGACGGGCAACATCTTCTTTGGCAGCCGCTTGACGCTCGAGAACTTCCAGAACGTGGCACGTGTCACCAACTGGGGCGAGCACTTCTATGCCACGCTGCGCTTCGTCTTTGGTGTGCTGGTCGTGCAGATCGTCACAATCACCTTGGCGGCCTATGCCTTTGCGCGCATGCGTTTCTTCGGCAAGCAGCTGCTCTTCGGCGCGATCCTGATCCAGCTGATGATCCCTGCTGCTGTGCTGATCGTGCCCAACTTCGCCACTATCCGCACTCTAGGCCTCTATGACACGATCTGGGCGCTAATGCTGCCCTACATGGGATCAGCTTTCGGCACCTTTTTGATGCGCCAAGCCTTCAAACAAGTGCCGCTGGAACTGGAAGATGCAGCGCGCATTGATGGCTGCGGCTGGTTCGGCGTGCTGTGGCACGTCTATTTGCCGCCTTCGATACCATCGCTGGTCGCCTTTGGCCTGGTCTCAGTCACCACGCGCTGGAACGAATTCCTGTGGCCGATGATCGTCACGCAGAGCAGCGAGAACCGCCCGCTGACCGTCGGCTTGAGCCGCGTCTTGCGCACTAGCGAAGTCGGCGCGCTGTACGGGCAGATCACTGCAGGCGTGCTGGTGGTGATCTTTCCGCTGATGCTGCTATTTTTATTCTTCCAACGCCAATTCATCAATAGCTTTGTGCGCTCGGGCTTGAAGTGAGGGCGCGCCGTGTTTGGCAAGCAGGCGTTGATCAGCTAAAAACTAGAGCATACGCAGGCTCAGCCTGCCTGAGCTGGTCTTCTTGTAGAAAGATGAGGACGGAGATCAAGTGGCTATCGCACAGTTAATCCCTTCGCTAGAGCCGCGCCTGCGCGAGCTTTTCAATCAGCACACAGAGCGCGCTCGTAACATTGATTGGGCCTACAGCGATTACATCCCGCTCGACGAGTTTCAGCGCGATCCGCAGGCTATCCCGCGGCTCTCACCGACGATTCTAAGTGCGATTGAGCTGGCTGTTTTCACTGAGGTGAACCTGCCCTGGTTCACCACGGCGCTGCACGCCATTTTCAAAGGCTCGTGGAGCGTGCTGCTAGACTTTGTGCACACTTGGACGAGCGAAGAAGACGCGCATTCGTTGCTGCTGGAGACGTACCTGTTCGTCGGGCGCAACGGCGATCCGCGTGCGCGCGCGGCGCTGCGCAAGCAGGTCATTCGGGCAGGGTTGATGTCGGCCGACTTGCTCTACGATCCGCTGCAGGCACTGGTATATACGGCCATTCAGGAGCGCGCCACGCAGATTTATTACCTGAATGTGGCCCAAGCAGCCGAGCGAGAAGACCCGCATTTGGCGCGGCTGTTGCGCCGCTTGGCCAAGGACGAGACTTTGCACTATACCTTCTACCGCGATGCCGTCAAGCTACACCTTGAGGCCGATCCGAATTGCGTGTATCCTGTGGCCGACGTGCTGCTGAAGTTTGAGATGCCTGGACGCGGCTCGCCGGGCTATCAGGAGCGCGCCGATCGCGTGCGCATGGCGAACATCTACGGGCCTGAGCAGTTCTACGCTCAGGTGATAGACGTGGTGCTGAAATATTGGCGCATCACCGAGCTGCATCCGACCTACGCCGAGGCGCGCGAAGCACAGCAGAAGATCGTCAAGCAGCATGCACGGCTCGCCAAGATCGCTGCACAGCTAGCGGCACGGCGCGAGCGACAAGCGCAGCAGCAAGGCGCTCAGCCCGAGTAGAATGGCGTTTGACAAGCGCCCTCAAAAGCGCTAAGATTAATCCAGGTGCGTGAATCAATGCCTATGTCGGCACCATAGATGAAAAGGGCCATGATCCAAAGAAAGCAGGCTTGCTTGTGTCTGGAGCAGGGACGTGAGGCTCTGCTTCAGGCGATCGGCAACTAGGCTGCGCCCTAGCGGCGATTAGCTCGCGCACACCAACTGAGAACTGAAGCGCCGCACGTCCCTGAATAAGCGCCCAGGTCTGGGCAGCTTATCCATGGCATGCCATGCAGGACGTGCGGCGTTTTTGTGTCTTCAGGCTTTGGTGTGCGCTTTTATTTTGCCCAAGCGATGTAAACCAAACGGAGAACCTTCCGAATGACAGCTCGAACTTTGCAACAGGTTGATGCGCTATCGACGCTCGAGGCGCTGATCGGCAACACGCCGCTTTTGCGGCTGCAGCGCGTGACGGCGCACTTGCCGCCGAACATCGGCGTTTATGCCAAGGCCGAATGGACGAATCCTGGCGGCAGCGTCAAGGATCGCGCCGCGCTGAACATCATCCGCACGGCTGAGCGCGAAGGCAAGCTGCAGCGCGGCATGACGCTCGTGGATAGCACTAGCGGCAACACAGGCATCGCCTATGCCATGCTCGGCGCGCTGCGTGGCATTCACGTCAAGCTCTTCGTGCCTGCTAACGCCAGCCCTGAGCGTCTGGCGATCCTGCGCGCCTACGGCGCCGAGCTCGTCCTGACCGATCCGCTCGAGGGCTCTGATGGCGCTATCCGTGCCGTGCGCGAGCTTGTGGCGCGCGAGCCTGATCGCTATTTCTACGCCGATCAGTACAACAATCCTGCCAATTGGCAAGCGCACTATCACAGCACGGCGCTTGAAATCTGGGAACAGACACACGGTGCCATCACGCACTTCATCGCAGGGCTCGGCACAACGGGCACGTTCGTCGGCACTAGCCGACGCTTGAAAGCGCTCAAGCCGTCGGTGCAGGTCATCGCTGTGCAGCCTGATTCGCCTTTCCACGGCCTGGAAGGCCTGAAGCACATGGCCACGGCCATTCAGCCGAGCATTTACGATCCGCAGCTAGCCGATCGACAATTATTCATCGGCACGGACGAGACCTATAGCATGGCGCGGCGTTTGGCGCGCGAGGAAGGCTTGCTGGTCGGCATTAGCGCAGCTGCGGCAGTTGTGGCGGCGCTGCAAGTGGCCGAAGAATTGGCGCAGCGCGAAGAATCAGGCCTGATCGTCTTGATCTTTCCTGACTCGGCCTACAAGTATCTTTCGCACGCGCCATGGCGCTGATGACAGATCCGAACAGCGCTGTTAGAATACTGCTCATGGCAAGATGAGCAGTATTTTTTGAGAGCGTCTTCAAATGTCTACCAAAACAGCTTGGATCGAACGCGAGATCGCGGCGCTGCGCGAGCAAGGCCTATATAACACGATCCGCACGATTGAATCGGCACAAGGCGCCTGGATCACCGTCGATGGCCGACGCGTGCTGAATTTTTGCACCAACAACTATCTCGGCTTGGCAAGCGATCCGCGCCTGGTCGCTGCAGCTGAGCGCGCCATGCGCACGCATGGCATCGGGCCAGCGGCTGTGCGCAGCATCGCAGGCACTATGGACTTGCACCTTGAGTTGGAGCGGCGCTTGGCGGCATTCAAAGGTGTCGAGGCGGCCATCACTTTCCAGAGCGGCTTTAACGCCAACTTGGCGACCATACCCGCGCTCGTTGGCAAGGGCGATATCATCTTCAGCGATGAGCTGAACCATGCCAGCATCATTGATGGCGCGCGGCTCAGCCGTGCCGAGATCGTGCGCTATCGGCACGCCGATGTGGATGACCTGCGCCACAAGATCGAGACCACGCCCTTCAGCGCCCAGACGCGCCGCCTGATCGTCACTGACGGCGTCTTCAGCATGGACGGCGATATCGCGCCCTTGCCTGCGATCTACGAATTGGCGCGCCAACACGACATCCTGCTGATGGTGGACGACGCGCACGGCGAAGGTGTGCTCGGGCGCGGCGGCCGCGGCATCGTAGATCACTTCGATCTGCACGGCAAAGTCGATATCGAGGTCGGCACGCTCAGCAAAGCCTTCGGCGTGGTCGGCGGCGTAGTGGCAGGCAGTCCGATCATCATCGAGTGGCTGCGCCAGCGGGCGCGCCCATTCCTGTTCAGCAGCGCCATGACCGTGCCTGATGTGGCGGCGTGCTTGGCAGCGCTGGATATCCTTGAGAGCAGCACAGAGCTGGTCGATCGGCTGTGGCACAACGCCGACTTCTTCCGCCGCGAGATGCAGACGCTCGGCTTTGACGTCGGCTTCTCACAGACGCCAATCGTGCCTGTGATGCTCGGCGAGGCGCCTTTAGCGCAGCAATTCAGCCGTCAGCTGTTCGAGGAAGGCGTGTTCGCCATGGCCATTGGCTATCCAACCGTGCCGCAGGGCAAGGCGCGCATTCGCGTCATGAACAGCGCCATGCATAGCCAATCCGACTTGGAGCAAGCGCTGAGCGCCTTTGAGAAAGTCGGCAAGGCGCTGGCCGTCATCCGTTGAGCATGAGCGACCGACCTGCGCCTGTGCAGCGCCTGCGCATCACTTTTGCTAAACAAGGCGCGCTCAAATTCATCGGTCATCTCGATCTCGCCAAGACCTGGGAGCGCATTTTGCGGCGCGCGCAGCTCGCGCTCGCCTATACGCAAGGCTTCAACGCGCATCCGCGCCTACAGCTGGCTTCGCCTTTGCCGCTCGGCTTCACTAGCACCTGCGAGCTGCTAGATATCTGGCTGGAGCGCGCCGAGCCGCTTGATGGCCTGGCTGAGCGCTTGATGGCAGTCAGCCCGCCTGATTTGCCGATCTTGAAGATCGAGGAAGTGCCGCTCAAGGCGCCTGCGCTGCAGACTCTGGTCGAGAGCGCGGTCTTTCGCATCACGCCGCGCTCGGACTCGGCGCCTGAGGCTGTGGCAGGTTTGGCCGAGCGTGTGACGGCGCTTTTGGCGCAGCCGAGCCTGCTGCGCACGCGCCGCGATAAGGCCTACGATCTCAAGCCGCTGATCCGCTCGCTGCGCTTTGGCGAAGATGGCGCGCTCTACGCTGATCTCTACAGCACGCCTAGCGGCACAGGCCGCCCTGATGAGTTGTTGGAAGCGCTCGGCTACCAAGCGGCCGATTTTGACGTGCAGCGCATCGCCATTCGCCTGCGCGAGAGCGCCGAGCAAGCCGAAG
>RFIM01000063.1 GCA_003695215.1 Chloroflexota bacterium | reverse complement strand
GCCTACGGCTTCCTGCGTTTAGTGGTGCCGCTCTTCCCTGCGGAAGCGCAAGCCTTTGCGCCGTTCTTGGCAGCGCTGGCCGTTGGCGGCATCATCTTCGGCGCGCTGGCCGCCTGGGGCATGAACGACTTCAAACGCCTGGTTGCCTATAGCTCAGTCAACCACATGGGCTTTGTGGTACTGGGAATCGCCGCCTTCGCTGCGGTTTACAACGGGCTGCTGACGGGCGCTTCCTTCGAAAATAGCGCGATCGTGCAACGCTCAGTCACAATGGCGACTAACGGCGCTGTGCTGCAGATGTTCACGCATGGACTCAGCTCGGCGGGCATGTTCTTGCTGGTCGGCGCGCTTTATCACAAGGCGCACACACGCGATCTGCGCGAGTTCGGCGGCTTGTTCGCTTTAGCGCCGTTCTATGGCGGCTTGCTGATCTTCACCAGCATGGCGAGCCTGGGCTTGCCGGGCTTGGCAGGCTTCGTGAGCGAGTTCCAAGTGATCGCCGGCAGTTGGTGGATATTCCCGTTCTGGGTAGCCATTGCGATGATCGGCCTGTTCTTGACGGGCGCTTACATCCTCAAAGGCATTCGCGCCGTGCTCTACGGGCCGACCAACACGCATTGGCGCGGGCATGCGCTAGAGATCGAGTTCCGCGAAGTCTTGGCGATCGCTCCGCTGGTAGTGCTGATTCTGATCACAGGCTTGTATCCGAACTGGATCGTCGAGATCATCAACCAAACAGTGACGCGGCTTCTGGGCAGCTGATTCAGGTAGGAAAAGCATGTTACTCACAGCAGTTCTGGTCATTCCGATAGCAGCAGCCTTCTTCATGCTGCTAGCGCTCAAGGACGAACAAAAGACCGAAGTGCGCCTGCTAGCGGCCTTCTCAACAGGCGTGTGCTTGGTGCTTTCCTTGCTGGTCTACTTTGAGGCGAGCACGCCGACGGCGCTGGCTGCAGCCGCTGAGAAAGGCGCGCGCGGCCTTTCCTATTTCGTCCAAGAGATCAACCTGCCATGGGTGCCTGCGCTAGGCATCAACTATCACGTCGGCGTTGATGGCACGACTGCGCCGATGGTCTTGCTGACGGGCTTGGCTGCCTTCACAGGTGTGCTGATCTCGTGGAAGATCGAAGAGCGTGTGCGCGAGTTCATGGCGTTCTTCCTGCTCTTAGTGGCAGGCGTGTATGGCGTATTCGTCTCGCTGGACTTGTTCCTGCTGTTCTTCTGGTACGAATTCGCCATTTTCCCGATGTACTTCCTGATCGCCGGCTGGGGCTGGAAAGCGACGCGCGAGTACGCGGCGATGAAGTTGACGCTCTACATTCTGGTCGGCTCATTCGTGGCGCTGATTGGCTTGCTGGTGATGTACTTCTCAGCAGGCTCGTTCTTTGCAGAAAATCCACAGCGCCTTGAGCAACTACGGCAGGTGCTGAACAATCCTGAGGCGCCAGCTTACAGCTTTGACTTCTACCACTTTGAGGCGGCATCGCGTTGGCGGCTGCTGAATGGCGCCATCGGGCCGTTCGACATCACGCCTGCAGGCGGCATCAGCGTCGCCAAGCTGTGGTTCCCGCTGATCTTCATCGGCTTTGGCGTGCTGGCAGGCATGTTCCCGTTCCACAACTGGTCGCCGGATGGTCATGTGGCGGCGCCAACGGCTGTCTCGATGATCCATGCGGGCGTGCTGATGAAGCTGGGCGCTTATGCAGCCTTGCGAGTCGGCGTGCAGTTGCTGCCTGAAGGCGCCAAGGTGCATCTGCCGTGGATCATCTTGCTGACAGCGATCAATGTGGTCTACGGCGCCTTCATCGCCTACCGACAGCGCGATTTCAAATACGTGATCGGCTTCTCGTCGGTCAGCCACATGGGCTTGGTGATGATGGGCATCAGCACGATGAGCGTGCAAGGGCTAACAGGCGCAGGCCTGCAGATGTTCAGCCACGGCGTGATGACGGCGCTGTTCTTCTCGTGCGTCGGCATGGTTTATGATCAAGCGCACACGCGCGATATTCCTTCGCTGGGCGGGTTCGGCAAGCGGATGCCACTTGTGGCGCTCGCCTTCATCATCGGCGGCTTGGTCTCAATGGGCATGCCCGGCTTGAGCGGCTTCGTGGCCGAATTCCCGATCATGCAAGGCTTGTGGGCAGGGCCCGTCTTCGCGGAAGGCGCCACCTCGCCTTTGCGCTTGGCATACTTCCCGACCTTCGATTACTTCCCGATCTTGGCGATGATCACGGTCTTGGGCATCATCCTGACGGCGGGCTACGTGCTGAAAGTGACGCAGCTGGTCTTCTTCGGCGAGTTCAACGCACAGCGCTTCCCTGAGGTCCGTGATGTGACTATCATCGACAAGACGGCTTTGGCGCTCTTGGTCGTCTTCTTGATCTTGCTGGGCGTCTTCCCGCGTTTCATGACGGGCTTGCTTGAAGGCGGCATGCAGCCAATTCTAACGGCGCTGACAGGGAGATAGCGCATGGAAACCTTGACTTCAACCATCGTCCTGAATAGCGATCCGACCGTGAACTTGCTCGCGGCCTTGCCCGCGATCCTGATGACCGTGTTGGCTGTTGCCAGCGGCTTGATGGATGCCTTCTTCCCTGCCAGCCGTCGGCGCGAGATTGGTTTGATCGTCGGGCTGAGCCTGTTCGGCATCGCGCTGGTGGCTTTGCTAGTGCCACCACCAAGCCAAGCCAGCCAGCAGCTGGTCTTAGGTGGCATGTTCCGCTTCGACGGCGTGACGCAGATTTTCACGGTCATCACGCTGATCGCCGCAGGCATCGTCTGCCTGATCACGCTTGACGCGCCGACAATCGGACGCATGGGCGAATTCTACGCTGTGCTGGTCGTGGCGACGCTCGGCGGCATCCTGATGGCAGGCTCAGCCGACCTGATCATGGCCTTCCTGGCTCTTGAGACGCTCTCGATCAGCCTGTACATCCTCTCAGGCTTCTTGGTCAAGAGCCCGCGCTCGGCTGAGGCAGGCATCAAGTACTTCCTATTCGGCGCCTTCACCTCAGCCATCATGCTCTACGGCTTCAGCCTGCTCTACGGCTTCACAGGCGCCACGAACTTCTACGCCATTGGCGAACGCATGGCGGCGCTTTCGGCAGGCACGCCTGCGCCTGAGAGGCTGATTCCGATCTTGATCGCCTTGGTGATGACGCTAGTCGGTTTCGGCTTCAAGCTGAGCGCTGTGCCGTTTCACTTCTGGACGCCTGATGTTTATGAAGGCGCGCCAACGCCTGTGACGGCTTACATCAGCGTGGCCAGCAAAGCCGCTAGCTTTGCGCTCTTTGCGCGCTTCTTGATCGTGGTCTTTCAGGGCGACGATCCGACGCGCTTCTGGGTGCAATCGGTCGCCATGATCGCCTTGGTGACCATGACGGTCGGCAATTTGTTCGCGCTAGTGCAGAGCAACATCAAGCGCTTGCTAGCGTACTCGTCTATCGCCCAGGCGGGCTACGCGCTAATCGGCGTGGCAGCAATCGCGGCGCAGCCGGGCGTGCAACCAGGCTTGGGCATCGCTGCAGTGGCATTCTACATGGCGATGTACATCCTGACTAACCTGGCCGCGTTCGGCGTAGTGATCGTCTTCGTGGGCGTCAGCGGCAGCGAGAAGATCTCGGATATGGCGGGCCTGGCGCGGCGGAATCTCGGCCTGGCTCTGGTCATGACGGTCGCCTTGCTCTCATTGGCAGGTGTGCCGCCGGCAGCTGGCTTCTTCGGCAAGTTCTTCCTGTTCCGCGCCGCTGTAGACGCCGGCTTGGTCTGGCTGGCGCTTGCGGGCATTGTGAACTCGATGATCGCGCTCTACTACTACCTTGTGGTGATCAAGGTGATGTTTGTGGATCGCGGCCAGGCGGACGATCAGCCTGTGCCAGTTGGCCAGCCAATGGCATGGGC
>RFIM01000062.1 GCA_003695215.1 Chloroflexota bacterium | reverse complement strand
GTGTGTGTGTCTCTGAGGTCCTTTTAGCACTCACCCAGCTAGAGTGCTAAACACTACGCATAATATATTCAGCTCAGGGAAGGCTGTCAAGAGGTTTTTTAGCAGTCTGCGTTAGAGAGTGCTAAAAAATTTGTGGAACGAATGAGCTAAGGCGTGAGGTTGGCCGCAGCGCCGATCAGCAACAGCAATTGCCACATGCCCTCCAGGACAGGCGCTTTTTCGATGAATTCATCGCTGCGATGCGCGTTGCCGCCGCGCGTGATGCCTATGGTAATAGTCGGTAGGCCGTGCGCCAAGAGCGCATTGGCGTCAGTGCTGCCGCATTCAAAGGTCGGCGTCAGGCCCAGATAGGTGAGCGCCTCATGGGCGAGCGAGACAAGCGGATGGCTGCGCGGGAGGCTGCCTGCAGGTCGGTCGCCGACTGTAGTGACTTCAAAGCGGACGCCATTGGTGCGGTTCAGCTCGAGCAGGTTCAGGACGCTGCGCTCAAGCGCCGCTAAGCCTTCGCGAGTCTCAGAGCGCAGGTCGAGCCAGAGCGCAGCTTCATCAGCAATGGTATTGACTGAACGGCCGCCTTGGATCAAGCCGATGTTGTAAGTGCTGCGCGGCGACTCAGGTGGACGCAGCGCGGCGATTTGCGCGCCGAGCCGCATCAAGTGATGGATAGCGCTCGGTCGTCCAAAGTGCAGCCAGCTGTGGCCACCTTCGGTGTGGCAAGCGATGCGCAGGCGCTTGACGGCGATTCCGCCGATGTAGACGTGGCCAAGCGCCATGCCTTCGATCACAATGGCATGGCCGAGCTGCTTGCCCAGCCGTGCATAGACGGCCCGAATGCCATCTAGATTGCCCAGGCCTTCCTCACGGCTGTTGGCCACAAACCAGATATCAGCGGGCAGGCGTACCTGGCTTTGCGAGAGCAGCTCGGCAGCGCCCAACAGCGCCGCTACGCCGAGGCTGTTATCGCCAATGCCTGCGCCACAAATCGTCTCATCGGTCTGTGAGATGGTCAGCGGCGTGTTAAGGCTGAAGACGGTATCGGTATGGGCGCTGACCAACAGGGCAGGGCGATTCGGCTCGGTGCCGCGCAAGCGCGCGTAGACGTTGTGCAGATCGTCTCGCGCCAAGCTATCCAGTTGTGGCAAAGCCGAAAAACGCGCCTGCACATAAGTGGCGCGCTGCGCTTCTTCAAAGGTCGGCGCGGCGATCTGCTGAATGGCGATCGCCTCGGCCAGGATGCGCGCTTGCTGCGCTTGCAGAGCTGTGTGCAAAGCCACGAAAGCGGGCGTGGCAGCCAGCTGGGCAATTTTGCTCAAACGGAGCTCCGAAAGGCGCAGGCGCAGAAAATGAGCCCTAGGCTTTTTGGGCGGCTGCGAGTGCATTCAGGCGCGCCATCAAGCGGCTCTTGCGACGGGCAGCGTTGTTGCGATGCAGTGCGCCGCTGCGCACGGCCTTATCTAGGGCACGGATAGCGTCTAGCGTTGCGCGGCGCGCAGCTTCCAGATCGCCGCTGGCAATAGCATCGCGCGCTTGGCGAATCTCAGTGCGCGCACGGCTGATGTGCAGGCGATTCTCGAGGCGGCGGCGTTTGTTAACGCGAATCCGCTTCAGAGCAGATTTATGGTTAGCCAATGCTTCTCACTCCTCAGCTGAGCAACTTGAACAGCGTTTCAATGCGCAGCATTGTAGCAAAAAGGCAGGCTATTGTCTAGAGAGCGCGCTCAGCTCATTGCCAGGCGCGTTGACGCACATGCGCCATCTCGCCGCGCCGCGCCGCTCGAATCTCAGAGCGCAGGAGCGCCAAGACGGCGATCACCTCGCCGCTGAGCGACGTGAATTCCACCTCGTAGGGCTGATCGCCCATCGGCTCGGCAATCACCACGCCGATATCGCCTGCCCGCAAGCCATGCTCCGGCACATCTACCTTCAACACCACATAGTCCAACTCGTGCATCGGCGTGCGCCACAAGTCCACTGTGATCACATTCCTCTTCATGCTTACAACCTCCAAGCTGCCTGTCACAAGGTCACCCTGCTGCACTGCAGCCCTTTTGACATTCAGCAGCTCCATTGTAGAATCAAGTGCGGCAAGTTTGCAAAAATTGCTGCTTACAAAAGGTGAAAGATCATGCAAACATTGGACGAGCGCGCCGCCGAAGTCTCGGCAAAACTGGCACAGCTGCGTCAGCGCATGAGCGCACACCGCATCGAGGCGCTAGAGATACGCCAGACGGCCAATCTAGCATGGCTGACAGCTGGCGTGCCGACTTACATCAACATCGCCAGTGAGACCAGCCCAGTGCGCGCGCTGATCACGCTCGACCGCGCTTATCTGCTAACTGATTCAATCGAAGCGCCACGGCTGGCTCAAGAGGCGCAAGTGGAAGCGCTCGGCTTTGAGCTGGCTGCACAGGCCTGGCACAGCCGCGACGACTGGACGTCGCGTTTGGCGAGCGGTTTGCGGCTTGGGCAAGACGGCGAAGGTAGCGGTGCCAATCTAGCGGCTGAACTGCAACAGCTGCGCAGCACGCTCATGCCAAGCGAGATCGCGCGCTTGCGCCACAACAGCCGCCTGGCTGCCGAGGCAATGCACGAGGCGATTCGCGCCGTCCAGGTCGGTCAGACCGAGCATGACGCCGCTGCGCGCCTTGCTGCTGAGAGCTATGAGCGCGGCGGCGTGCCGATTGTGGTGTTAGTCGCTAGCGATGAGCGCGTTGCCAGCTACCGTCATCCTTTGCCAACAGATAAACCGATTGAGCGCTATGC
>RFIM01000339.1 GCA_003695215.1 Chloroflexota bacterium | reverse complement strand
GTGCCGCCTGCCCAGACTCGGCGTGCGTTCACGATGCGCAGCCCGATCAGCCGCAAGAACGCGCTGATCGGCACGATGCCCGCTAATTCGTCCACATCGCCCAAACCTTCGCCCGTCTCGCTGTTGTAGCCCTCGCGGAACCCATGATCGCGCCGCAGCGCCCTGAGCTGCGCGCTCAGCAGCCGCTTGAACAGCGTCGTCGCCTCGTCCAGATAGCCATAGCGCAGCAAGCCTTCTAGGATCAGCACGTTCCAAAAAAGCCAGACTCCGCCGCTGCCGCCGTCGTTGTTCGCCACAAAGGCCGAATCGCTCACAGGGCAGATCGGCAAGCCGTATGGACGCCAGTAGCGCTCAGGATCGGTCAGCGTAGCCACAATCTGCGCAGCGCGCTCGGCGCTCGGCGCGCCTGACCACAACGCCATCAGTTGCGTCAGATTTTGGCGGAACAGGTCTACTGTATCCACTTCCAGGTTGAAAAGCCGAATCAGCCCTTCGAACTTGATGTAGTTGATCTGGGCATAGACCTTCTCGCTCACAGCAGTGCCTAGACCGTAGTACCAAGTGAAGGCGCTGCTCGGCAGAGTCTCGGCCACATGCCGACCGCTGGCATCCACGCCTTCAATCACGGCTGAAAAGCGCGGCGCAATGTCGCGTCCGCCGATCACGCGCAAAATTAGGCGGTTAGGCGGCTCGAGCCGTGTTTTAGCGGAAAAGGCTTCATCGCCCTTGCCACGAAATAGATGCACGCCGCGCAGAGTCTGATCGGTATCACGATCGCGGTAGAGATAGGTGCCCAAGTCGCCGTGCCACAAGGCTTCAAGATGCGCTTCAAGGCGCTGAACACGGCTTATCACGCTCTCCATACCGTTCGTATCGCCGATCAACTCGCTCATGCGCACAAGCGCACGCCCTTCAGCGATCAAGTACGCAGCCAGATCGGGCGACTCAACCTTGCTGATATCGGCGTTCTGCGCCCAGCGATACAGCCGCGAGAACAGCGGATTGCTGGTATAGGCGCTGTGCGTGGCGTTCATCCATTCAGGGAAGCCATCGCGATCTTGGTCAGACTCAGGCGCAAACCAACGCATGAAGAATGCACGCAGGATCGGAAAAGCCTCTGCTAGAAAGGATGCATCTTCGGTTTGCTCATAAAGCGCCAGAGCTGTGGACGCCAACAATGGCATGCTCAGCAGCTTGGCACGCTGACCACCTAAGCCTGGCTTATTATCGATGAAGCCATCATTTTGGCGCACAGCCAGGAAGTTCCGCAGCGCGCCGAGCGCCAACTCTGGCGCAAGCGCCGCAACTGATGGCAGCGCTAACGCCGCTAACAAAGCGCTCTGGCCGCTCCATTGCCAGCCGTGATCGCTGCCATCACCACGCGGACTCCAGCCACGTGATGGAATGCGCGCCGAGACGAAAGATGCATACGGCAGGCTGCCAGTGGCATTCACGAAACTGCGCAAAACAACGTTTGTGCTGAAAGCGAGCGCTGCGTCTAAATCAGGATCGCCCGTCTCAAAAGTGAGCGTTTCAGCGCTGAGCTGCTCAATCTTTCGCAGCTCAGCTTGCCAATCGGCGCGGCGCAACCAGAAAAAGGCTGTCTGCAGGCTATCCTTCATCGAGACCTGCCCGCCATGCGCCCAGCGCACAGCAAATGTGCCATTAGCAGGCACGCTGAACAAGGTGATCAGCTTTGGCGCTTGCGGCGTGGCCACAAAACGTGGCGCAGGCGCTTTGGCATTCTCCAACACCAGAATCGGATTGAGATTGCCTGCGCGTCCCATATGCAGCGCGTCCGTGCCATCTTCAAGGCCGAGGACGTTCATATCGATCTGTTTCTCATCGCGCAGCACTTGCGCCACCAGCTCAAGGCGCACTTCCACAGGCACAGCGCCGCTGTTATGCAGCGTGAAGCGCCCGCCTGCCGCATGCGACTCGAAGACGAAAAGCTCGCTGGTCAGGCTGAGCGTATTAGTCAGTTTTGCCGTCACTTTGGCGTAGCTGGGCGCAAAAGCGCGCAGTGCTGGCCGCTCGGCAAGCGCCATGCTGGTGTGGATGACGCGCCCATCTAGCGTCCATATTGGCATAAGGCGCGCCAAGCTCACACGGCCGCCATAGCGCGTCTGAAAAGCTAGAAAGGGCTCCTCAGCGTTACCAAAGATGATCTCCCAAGATTGGTCATCAGTGTAGTCCGTGCGCTTCAAACGCGCATCAGCTGCGAATCGCATGGAGAGCGGACTTTCTGCGGTTAAGTGCCACTCTTGCATAAAGGGCCTTCATTCCACATGCTTTTATAAACAAGCCTATTCTAACGCTGAGCCTTTAATGGCACAACTGTATAGCGCGCTTGCCCAATGGCATGGGATGCGCTAGGATCGCCTTCGTGCAAACCGCCAAATGAACCGATGCCTATGGCGCTGACGCTTGAGAAGCAAAATCGCTATCGCACGCAGTACCGCAAGCGTCGTCCGAGCTGGCAGCCTGCCACAGAGGTCTACGAAGGGCTGATCCGCGCTGCCCTGCGCCCGCATAGCGCCGTGCTGGATGTCGGCTGTGGACGCGGCGGCGTGCTAGAGCAGCTTGGCGAGGCAGTCGCTTTTGCCTGCGGCGTTGATGCCGATTTGGCTTCGCTGCGCCAGCATCGCTTGCCCAATCTGCCGCGCGCCGAAGCGCTCTCAGACGCCCTGCCCTTCCGCGCCGCGAGCTTCGACCTGATCCTGTGCAGCTGGCTTTTCGAGCATCTCAAGGCGCCACAGCGCACTTTCAGCGAGTTCATGCGCGTGCTGAGGCCTGATGGACGTGTAATCTTCATCACGCCGAACGCCAACAGCCTTGTAGCAATTTTGAACCGCGTTTTGCGTCCGCTGCAGCGCTACCTTGTGCCACGCCTTTATGGACGCGCCGAAGCCGATACCTTTCCTGTTCACTATCGCGCCAACACGCCCAAGCGACTGATGCGCCTAGCAGAGCGCGTCGGCGGCGCGCTTGAACAGTTGCGGCGCGTCCCTGATCCGAGCTACCTGGCCTTCACGCCGCTCCTGTTTCGGCTCAGCTGCGCACTGGCTGAGATCACGCCGCCTGTCCATTTGGTCGGCGTGATCCGCAAAGGATGAGCCTATGGACGCCATGCCTGCAGCATT
>RFIM01000338.1 GCA_003695215.1 Chloroflexota bacterium | reverse complement strand
GGGTATTTCGGCACGATCTCAGTCACAAACTCGGGCAGCACGGCGTACACGAATAGCGTGCCTGGCAAATCCTCGCGAGTGCGATCAACAACTTCACGCAGATTATCGATGATCTTGCCAATCGCGCTGCGGCTAGACAGACTGATTTGCCGATCCATCTCGTCGAAGAGCAAACAAACGCCGCTGAAGCCGAGGGCACGTATGGTTTGGCTGAGCGAGCGCAGCATTTGAAACGCGTTTGAAGCACTTAACTTGTCGCTCACACCAAATTGACGCAAATCTTTGCGTGCAGCCACGCTGAGTTCCTCGCCGTGCAGCCATAGGCCAAGCATCTCCTGGAGCTCAGCATCGCCATGCAGGACGGCTTCAAGGAAATGCATCACTGCGTAGCGATAGCTGGTGTTATCTATGGGCGTGTTTCGCAAGCTCTGCAGCAGCGTCTTGACTTCAGGCAACTCAGCAGCTTCTGCTGAGCCGAGCGGCACGCCATGCGAGAGAACGATCTCTTCCAGAGTGTGCCTGAGCAGGCTGGCCAAGCCTTTGATGGCGCCTTCATCATCGCCATCAGGATTTTGCCACATTAGCGCCTTGGCTGTCGCTATGTAGACTTTCTTCTGATCTTCGTACGGGCATTCGCGTGGGCTCAGCTCCACTTTGCTGACGACAAAACGATGCGACCAGGCGCGCTCGCGCAGGCAGTAGAGGAAATGCGACTTGCCGCTGCCGTAGTCGCCGACAACCAACTTGAAGGCAGCGCCGCCATTGCGCAGGTAGGCATCTAGGTAGTGCTTTTCAAGAGCGCTGAGAATCGAATCAGTGCCAACGTTGTAATAACCGACGCCTCTCGAGATTGGCGTGCCGTATTCTGCCAGATTGCGAATGATCTGCTCTGCCAGTGATTTAGGCGGTAGTGAAGGTAGTGACATAATTTACTCTTCCTTAAAGCTAAGCGTGCTTACGTAAGAACCTACGCTAGGTTTGTCACCAGTGACGATCCATATAGAGCGTTCGGAAGATTCCGTTTGTTGGCGCGAGGATGACCGCATGAACGGCTTGAGCTTGCCATACTTCAGTTGCTCACGGTTGATGAAGCGATCAGCGTCATAGGCAAATTGGGCACGGCTATACTCCTTGAACAGGCTTTTGCGTGGCTCTTTGTTCAAGAAGGCAGGCTCTTGGCTGTGCAAGGCTAGCTCGATATAGCAGGCGACCAGATTGGCATCCTGAGCTCTGCGCCCATTGCGAAAGTTCACAACTTGCCAAGCCTCATAAAGCCGCTGGAGCCATTTTTGCCCATCAACTTGGCGCCCCATGATGGCTTTGTGCGCAGCCCGATAGGCTCTCAAAATGCCCTCGACACTTAGCTTGAGCGGCTTGCCAACGGGCTCTTTACCGTAGAGAATTCTTGCCTGGCGCTTGGCAAAGTTGAGGTCGATGCAGAAGCGCCCCACGTCCAGCTTAGGCGGTCGGCCTTCAACAGCCAAGCCTTCAGCCGCAAAGGCATCACGTAGGGTGCCGCCAAACGTGACGCTCAGGTCTTCATAGGCCTGCTCCAGCAGGCTCGCGCATTGTTCTGCCAACATGGATAGATCGGGGAAGCTGCTCTGAAGCTTCTGTAGCATCTCATGCGCCTTGGCCAGCTTCACTACATCAGTTGGCTTAGTGCGCAAGCTATCGTTGAGCGTTTTTAGAGCGCTCGCCACGCGATCCAGTGCCTTGAGGTTAGTACTCAGGCGAGCGCGCGGCGCTTCAAGGATCAACCAAGTAGCTTGCGGCGGATCGGGCACCATAGCCACTTCGAGCGGTTGTTCATCAGGGAAAATCTCGAGATATTGCGAATAGTTCGCCTTGAGTCGAGCGTAACGATCCTGCTCTCTGCGCTGAGCTTGATAGCTTCCTCTGATATCCTTGAGTATTCCTGAGATGAGATTCCGACGTTGATTGTAGGCTTGGCGCAAGTGTTCAGCCTGCGCAATGAGTTCTTCTTGAGACATAAACATAGCTAATTTGATTGTTGAATGACCTGCCAACTGTGCTGCATTGTACTCCACACAAAGCGTATTTCAAAAATCAGGCGCCCTGACAACTTAAGCGTCGTGTGCAGTTTTGCGAGCAGGGATGATCAGGACAGGGCAAGGCGAACGGTGCAGCACGCCTTCTGCAACGCTGCCTAGCGCCACGCGCGCCAGGCCAGTCCGTCCGTGCGTCGCCATGACGACCACCTCGAAGCCATCCTGCGCCACGCTGAGGATGGTCTCAATGACACTGCCAGGGCGCACTTCAATGGTCACGTCGTAGCCCGCTTGGGCGAGCCAATCGCTGACGCGGCGCAAGTAAGCCTCACGGGCGTGCGCCGCGCGTGGATCATCTGAGCGCGCGATCGGAGGCCAATCTTGATCTTCTGAAGCGGGCGGCTGTGCCACAGCGCTGACCATCGAGGCAATCTCGCTGATGGCATCCTGCGCCATGACTGAGAGGATATGAATGTTAGCGCCTGCATTGGCCACTTTAATGGCATGCTCAAGGGCGATCTCGGCGAATTTTGAGCCGTCTAAGGTCACTAGCACTCTATCATAACCCATGCCTAAAAATCCTTTTCGATGTGCCTGAATAGCGCTGATCATAACATTGATCGGCGTTTTGTGCCATAAAGCGCGCTTTTTCGGCACGCTTTGATCGTTTCATAGCAAAGTGTGGTATATACATGAAGGCGCTCGGCAGCCAGTGAGCCAGCCTGCAAATTTTGGCCGAGCGCTTCAGAAGGAGCCTGTATGTGCGGAATCGTCGGCTACGTTGGGCAAAAAAACGCTACGCCCATTGTCTTGAACGGCTTGAAGCGGCTTGAATATCGCGGCTACGACTCGGCAGGCATTGCCGTGCTGAATAACGGCGCGATTGAGCGGCGGCGTGACGTCGGTAAGCTGGAAAATCTAGAGCGGCGGCTCGCCGACGAGCCGATCAGCGGCGCCATAGGCATCGGCCACACGCGCTGGGCAACCCACGGGCAACCGAGCGAGCGCAACGCGCATCCACACCTCAGCAATGACGGACAGTTCGTGGTCGTCCACAATGGCATCGTCGAGAACTACCTGGAGCTACGCGAGCTGCTCAGAGCGCAAGGCGTTCGCTTCGAATCAGAAACTGATACCGAAGTGATCGTCCATTTGATCGCCCAGCTAGTGGCGCAAGGCCACGACTTGACTGAAGCCACACGCCGCGCTTGTTTGCAATTGCGCGGCGCGCACGCCATCGTGGTCATGAGCGCGCGCTACCCTGATCGGCTGGTAGCTGTTCGCATCGGCAATGCAGGCGGCGTGGCGCTTGGCATCGGGCAGGGCGAGATGTACATCGCCTCAGATATCCCTGCTATCTTGGAATACACGCGCCAATTGGTCTTCCTTGAGAGCCGACAACTAGCGACCGTGACTGCAAACGGCTACAGCGTCCAAACGCTCAGTGGCGAGCCTGTGGACGCCGCGATCCATCAAATCGCTTGGGATCCCGTCAGTGCGGCGCGCGGCGAGTACCGCCACTTCATGCAGAAGGAGATTTTTGAGCAAGGGCGCAGCCTGACTGATACTATCCGCGGGCGCATCTCCTTTGAAGATGGGCGCGTCACCTTGAGCGACCTACCGCTCAGCGCTGATGAGGCGCGCCGCTTGAAGCGCATTGTGACTGTCGCTTGTGGCACCAGCGCCTACGCAGGCCTGGTCGGAAAGTTCATGCTGGAAGCGCTAGCGCGCATCCCTGTGGAAGTGGACTACGGCAGCGAGTATCGCTACCGCGATCCAATCCTGGACGGCGATTGCGCTGTGCTGGCGATCACGCAGTCCGGCGAGACGGTAGATACGCTCGCAGCAATGGAAGAAGCGCGTGAGAAAGGCGCACGGCTGTGGAGCATTGTGAACGTGATCGGCTCGCAGGCAATGCGCATCGCCGATGGCTATATCACTATGCAAGCAGGCCCTGAGATTGGCGTCGCCTCGACCAAGGCCTTCACTGCTAGCCTGGTCGACCAATACTTGCTCGCGCTTTACCTAGGTCAGCTGCGCGGCACGCTCAGCGCCGAGCAAGCGCGCCAACATGCGCAGGATATCGCGCGCTTGCCTGATTTGGTCGGCCACGTGTTGGATCGCGCCGCTGAAGTTGAGGCGCTCGCCAAAAAGCTGCGCGACTATCAGAATTTCCTGTATTTAGGGCGCGGCATCAACTATCCCATCGCTTTAGAAGGCGCCCTGAAGCTCAAAGAGATCAGCTACATCCACGCTGAAGGCTACCCTGCAGGCGAGATGAAACACGGCCCAATCGCCCTGATCGACGAGAAAATGCCCGTCCTCGCCATTGCCATTCAGGATAGCGTCTACGAGAAGATGATCAGCCAAATCGAACAAGCCAAAGCGCGGCGCGGAATCGTGATTGCCGTAGCCACTGAAGGCGATACCTTCATCCAAAGCAAAGCCGATCATGTGCTCTATGTGCCGAAGCTGCCGCCATTGCTCTCGCCTGTGGTCACAGTCATTCCGCTGCAACTCCTGGCTTATTACGTGGCTGTTGAGCGCGGCGCGGACGTGGATCAGCCGCGCAACTTGGCAAAATCGGTCACGGTTGAGTGACAGCCACACATAGGACGGCTTCACAGCCGTCCTATGTGTTATGGCGCGCTGCGCAGCGTGGTAGTTGGCAAGGGCGTGCGCGTCAGCGGCACAGTCGATGTGATGGCGAGGATCGGCGTGGCAGTTGGCGGCTCAGTCGGCGTTGGCGTGGCTTGCTTGATGCGCACAGTCACCAGAAGCCGATCGGGCTGCGTTTGCACATCGAGGGCCCTAAACTCGACCATGAACGGCGCCACTTTACGGATCGCCTCAGGCACGGCGCGCTCGCGCAGCGCACGGCGCACTAGCTCGCGCGTCAGGCTGACCTGATTAGGCGGCACGCGCACCTGCGTCGCCGACTCGAAGCCGAGAACTTCCACTGCCAGCTCGCCACCAACGGCGCGCGCTTGCAAGCGGAAAGTGGCAGGCAGGCCGCGTGTGGTGAAGTCGTTCAAATTGGCGGAGATGATCAGCAGCCGACCATCAAGCGTTGCACTCGGCGCGCCGTTGAAATCAGCCGAGAAATAAAATGTATTGCGCTCGGCGCGCAAGGCCGCATTCAGCTCAGCCAAGTCCACAGCGACCGTCAGCAAGCCTGCCGTGGTCACGATGCCGATCTGCCCGCCGGCGGGCGTATTAGGCGGGATTGGCGTGCGCGTCGGCACGGGCGTGCTGCTTGGCAAGCGCGTAGCGGTCGGCAGCGGCGTCAGCGTGGCCGAAGGCGTCCAGGTTGGCGGCAAGGTCACTGCTGGCGCTGCTGTGACGATGATCGTGCCGATCACCACTGGCGTGCGCGTCGGGCGCGGCGTATTGGTCGCAGTCGGCGTTGGCAGCAGCGTGCAAGCGCTCAGCATGGAGCTTGCCAAGAGCAAGAGCAATAGACGGCGCATCGCTTATCTATTGAAGGATTGGCACAAGGT
>RFIM01000337.1 GCA_003695215.1 Chloroflexota bacterium | reverse complement strand
CCTGCTAGTTATTTCAAGGCGCGCCGCACCATTGAGTTGACTGACGGCGTGGTCGAGGCGGTCAGCGATCAGGAAATCCTGGATGCCAAAGCTATGGTAGACGCAGCAGGCATTGGCTGTGAGCCTGCCTCAGCAGCGAGCGTGGCAGGCGTGCGCAAGCTAATTGCCAAGGGTGTCATCGGCGCTGATGAAGACGTGGTGGCGGTGCTGACAGGTCATGTGTTGAAAGACCCTGAGATCATCATGGGCTATCATCAAGGCGCGCTCGATAGCGTTCAAAGCAACTTCGCCAACGCTCTGCGCGCGATCGATCCGACGCTTGAGGCCGTCGAGAGCCTGCTGCAGCAATAGCAGCCCTTAGCGCGCGGAGAGTCCCTTGACAGGCGGGCAGAGAAAGGCTAGACTATAGGCACGTAGCGCCACCTTAGCTCAATGGGTAGAGCATACGCTTCGTAAGCGTGAGGTTTTGGGTTCGAGTCCCAAAGGTGGCTTCAGCAGGCGCCCAGGCTCTCTGGGCGCCGTCATTTTATGGCGCGCAGAGCTGTCAGCAGCGTATCAGCTGTCAGCCCGTCTACAGATAGCACTTGGTCAGCCGCTGAGAGCGCCTCGCGGTCGGCTGACAAGCCACAAGCGACAGCGTAAAAGCACTTCAAGCGCGGACGCACCTGTGCTAGTGCGCTTTGCCAATCATCAGTGAAGCCGCCATCGCTGAACAGATAGAGCGCAGTCATTGCGCCTTCGGGCAAGGCTGCAGCCAGCTGGCGCAGCGCTTTACCGAGATTTGAGGCGCCAGCGGGCTCTGAGGTAGCGAGAATCTGATTTGCATCAGCGATGAAGGCCTCTGAATGCGCGGCTTGCAGCGGCGTCATGAGAATAGGCGCGCTCTCAAAGGCGAGCAGCGCCGCTTGGACGGCGCGTCCGTTGTAGCGCTCAAAGGCATTCAGCAAAACCTGGACGCCTTGCCGCAGGGCCTCGAAAGGTGCGCCGCTCATCGAGGCAGAGCAATCAACCAGGATGTACGCACACAACGGCTCAGCTATTGGCGTCATCGCTCTGCGCAGCTGACTCATCGGCTGCAGATGGCGCTATGGGCGCATTTTCAGGCGCAGCAGGTGCGGCTGGCTCGGGCGGCACGAGCGGTGCCGTCTGGGCGCGCTTCGCCGCTCGCAAGGCGCTCTCGGTCACTTCAACAGCCACAGTCCATTCGCGCCCATGCCCGCTGATGATCACGCCGCGCGGCTCATGCCAAGGCAGGGCGATGTTCTCGGGCACCAGGCGCACTTCCACGCTCTGAGTCTCGCGCGCCTCAAGGCTGATCTCGCTCAGCGAGAGCGTCAGCCAAGGCGGGCTGCTCAGCGTGAGCGTCCATTCGCGCTCGCTAGGATTGCTCAGCTTGAGCTTGGCGGGCTTCAGATTGCTGAAGGTGAGCTGAGCGGGCGTGAGCTGCAGGCGCGGCGCCACTTCGATCAGCAGGCACTGCACAGCGATCGGCAAGCGCTCATCAGCGCTCTCCAGGCAGAGCGCATCTTCCACCAGATGCGCGCCGCTGGGCAGGTCGAGCGCTTCTTGATTGATCAGCACCTTGAATTCAAGCAAGTGCGCAGGCGGCACTTCTAGGGCGAAGCTACGGCATGCCGTCTCGAAAGAGAGCCATGGCACATTCAGACGTGCCACGCCTTGCCAAGTCTTGGCGGTCGCATTCAATAGACGCACGGTTTCGGCGCTTGGCTCAGCGCGCAGCGGATTGACCGAGCCGAAATTGAGCAAGGGCGTCTCCAAGCTGAGCTTATTGGGCAAATCGCGGATATCTAGCTGCACTGCGATCGGCACAGGCTCGCGCACGCCGCTCAGGCTCAGCGCTGCTTCATGGTAGCTGAGGCCGCTGGGCAGCGCGCCGATCTGCCGTTCGTTCAGGCTGATGGGAATCTCTAGGATTTTACCGACCGCGCATTCGAAGGTTGTAGTCGGCACGTTCAGCCAAGCGGCGTGACGCTGCACTTTGCCGCGCCAAACAGACGGGCCGCGGTTATATAAGCGCAAGGTCGCCTCGCCAGGCATCTCGCCGCGCACAAATGGCGGAAAGACGAGTGTCCGTGCTGCTACAAATGGTGGCCGCTCGACCAAGATCATGGAGATGGGCACTTTGGCGCTGAAAGGCGCGCTAGGCGGATCGCTCTCGATCAGGAGGCTATCGAGCGCGATAGGCGTATTCAGCGGAATCTGCTCAGGGATATCCAGCAGCTCCAGGCGGATGCGCGCCGTCTGGCCAGGTGGCACGCGCAGCGTCGGCGCATTGATCTCGCCGCTCAGCTCAGCGTTTTGCGCCTCGATGACTTGAATCCAGCCGTTCTCGCTGCGCAGCTTGCCATGCCAATCGGCGCTGCCTTCGTTGCGCACTTCAACGAAAGCGCTGGGCAGCTCGAAGTTGCGCTCGACTTCGTCAAAGCGCACTGCGTTGGTCAGCAGGCGCAGATGCCCGCGCGGCGGCAAGACTTCAAGGCGCGCAGGCACTGGCACATCAGGGAAAGCGCCGCCACCATCGATGATCAAGGCGCTTGGAAAGGTGTGCATGCCGCTTGGCAAGCGCTCAGAGGCGGGCAGAACATCCCAGTGCAGTCTCAGGGCGACGGGCACGGCGATCTCTGACCAGGCAGGGCAGTGGATAGGCATGGGCGCGAGGACGTGCAGCCAAGGCACTGTGGCATACAGCTCACCCGACCAGGCGCTGCGCCCTGAGTTGGCGATGACCAGCTCAAAGGTCTTCTCGGCTTGCCAGCCCAGCTCCACCTGACCGAGATCGAGCGGCTGGACGCGCAAGGCGACTTCAGGGCGCTGAATGCTGAGCTCGACATCGATGCTGTGAACCTGACCAGTGCCGATAGCGAGGAGGCCGCCTGAGAGAAGGTAATCGGCGTTTGGCAATTTGAGAGCCTCTGCATTCAGCAGGACTTGCCAAGTGTGCGTCCGATTAGGCGGCAAGCGGTATTGGCCTTCAGGCGAGACGCTCAGATACGGCACGCTAGCCACGATCTCGCCTTTCCAGCCCGTCTTGAGCGTCTGCAAGGTGAAAGGGACAGGCTCAGGCACGCGCTCAACGAACGGCTTGAAGCGCAAAGTAGACGGCAGCTCAAGGCTTGGCGGCTCGCTGGCTTGCACCACTTGTAGCGTCAGCTCGCCGATGCTGATTTGATCATGCTCGTGCAGCAGGCGGCGCATACCGCGCTTAAGCGGCTGCCCGTTCAAGGCGATCGGCATAGGCGGCTGCTCAGGCAGGAAGACGAACAGCACGCCGCTCGGATCGGTCTGTACGAAGCAGTAATCGCCTGCAGGCAGCTCAGCGGCGCCTAGCATGGCAAAATGGGCTGCCGAGAGCAACAGGCCGCGCAAGGGCGGATACAAGCGCTGCTTCTTGATAGCCAGGCAGAGCAGTTGCTCGGGCGGCGGCTGATCGAGGACGACGCCCGTCAGCCAGAGGTGGCGCGTGCGATCGCCTTCGTGCAAGGTCAGCTCGCCGAGCAGCACTTCGCCGCGCTGCAAGGCTCGTCCATCCAGCTTCAGCAGCACGCGATGCGTGCCGCGCGTCGGCAAGAGCACAGGCTCAAGCTGCGCGCCATGCAGACCAGACGAGCCAAGCTCAGTGCGGTCACTTACCGTCAGCTGTAACGGCAAGCTGACGTCCGTGGACGGCAAAAGTTCGCCCAAGTCGATCAGCGTCTCGTCATCTAGCTGCATAGAGTCCACTCCACTTGGCGAGCAATTGGCATCATGCACGACAGCGACGCCGCTCTGGACTGTGCGCTCGAGCCATAGCCGCTCAAGATGTACTTGTGGCGCGCGCACATAGAGGATCGGCGCCGCTTCACGCCACAGCACTGTCTGCCGCCCCTGACCGCGCAGCGTCAAAGGCTTGTGAATGATGAAAGGGCCGCCATATTCGCCAATTGCCAAGTTGATGACGCTGTGCGGCTCAGCTTGGCGCAGCGCAGCACCCAACTCAGCCGCAGAATGCACCTGCCACATCGCCTCAGACGCTCTGAAAGCTCACCAAAGCCATTCGCGCCGCACTATCGGCGCCGAGCAGCCACTTCTGACCTTCACGCAGTAACTCTGAAGCGCCTATGGACACGCGCCGCATGCGATTGCCCTCTGCCACGCGCAGCCCATCTAAAGCCAGATTGTGCAGCAGCCAGCCACGGTACCCATCGTAGCGAAACTCAGCCAGCGGCGCACGCTCTTCAGGGCGTGTGGCTTCATGCTCGGCGATGTTGCTCTGGGCGTGCCAGCTGTGCAGCGTGCGGCCCTGCCAGACGACGATGCGCCATTTGTCCTGCTGAAAGTATCCCATCCTGCCGCTGCTGGCATATAAGCGCAGCACTGGGATGTACCTAGGGTACCCGATGCGCGTGTTGCACCACGGGCAGATGGCGGGATGATCGCGTAACAGGATGAAGGTCTTGCCTTTGCAGTCAGGGTTGGTGCACGGCAGCTGCTGATCAGCCATGCGCGAGAGCGCATCGTGCCAGGCGGCGGCCACAGGTCGCCTGCTCGGATCGCGCAAGCCGTCGGTGAAGGCACGGCGCATCAGGCCCTCCACTTCCTCGCCGAGCAGTCGAGCGCCGAGGAAAGGAACAGTCGGTCGGTTAGAGCGGTCGTTAGGGTCTTCGATGTAGAGCGCGCGCTCGCCTAGCGCCAGCTGCTCGTCGCGCTCAGGGTCTGGATCGTGGCACTTCGGACCACGCAAAGGATGCCGCATCAGCAAGAGCTGATAGATCAAGACGGCCAACGAGTGCAGGTCAGTTTGAATAGATGGACGGATATCGCGCTGGCCGCGCATCAGCGCCGAGACGATCTCCGGCGCCATGTAGTCAGCTGTGCCGATGATCGTCGGCGGCAAGACGTCCGGCACCACCAGGCTGTCTAGATCGATCAGCACTACGCGGCGACGCGCTACATTCGCCAAAAAATTGTTGCCCGAGAAGTCTGAGTGGCACAAGCCGTTGCCGTGCAGCTTCCAGGCGATGCGCGCCATCTCTCTGGCGATGTAAGTGCGATCAAACCAGTTGCCGCGCATGTCCTCAGGCAAACGCTTCAATGCGTTGGCCGAAAACCACCAGGTCAGGTCTTTGTGCGGCACCTCGCAATTGACATTATCCATGCGCACGCCTAGCGAAGGCTGACGCACGATGCCGTTGATCCAAGCGAAGAGCGGCGCCGCGCTCGGGTCTTGGCGCGTGATGTTAAACTCGCCGATGATTTTTTGCAAGGCAAGCAGGCGCGCTCGATCGCGTTCGCCATAGAGCTTGATCACATGCCGCTTATCCAATGAGAAATAGAGCTTGCCTTGTCCGCCTTCTGCAAAAGGCTCGTCTGCGTACTCTTCGGTCGTGCCGTCTTCTAAGATAACGCGCATGGCGGCTTGACCTCACACGAAAAGTTCTATAGGCTAGGCCTTGCGCTTCGGACTCTCAAGGACTTTGTCCACGATGCCGTATTCAAGGGCGCGCTCAGCGCTCAGATACAGATCGCGGTCGGTATCGCGCTCTAGCACCTGGCGCGGTTGGCCAGTCGCCTCGACCAAGATATCCAGCAGTTTTTCCTTCAAGCGGATGATCTCCTTCGCCTGAATGGCGACATCTGAGGCTTGCCCGCCGCCGCCATAGCTGAGCGGCTGATGCATGTGGATAGTGGCATTGGGCAGAGCGTAGCGCATGCCTTTGGCGCCGGCTGCTAGCAAAACTGTGCCGAAGCTCGCCGTCATGCCGATAGCAGTGGTCGAGACGGGCGCTTTGATCAAGCGCATGGCATCGTAGATCGCCAAGCCTGCATAAATCTCGCCACCGGGCGATTGAATGTACATCTTGATCTCGCGATCAGGGTCTTCATGTTCAAGATAGAGCAGCTGAGCCACAGTCGAGTTCGCCACGAAGGCGTTAATCTCAGTGCCAACGAAGATGATCCGCTCTTTGAGCAGCAGCGAATAGACATCCCAAGCGCGCTCATAGCGGCCTGTATCTTCGATGACTGTAGGAATGAAAGCCATGTCTTTTTGCTCCAATCTGGCTTGTTGTGCTGATGCTTAAGTATAACCGCTTTTGAGCTAAAATGCGCATAAGAGCTTTATCAGTGCGCTAGATGGCTACGCGTGCGCGCCCTTGCTTGATCGGCTGGAGGCGCTGCAGCACCTCCAGCAAGCGGGGCCGCCACTTGCCTTCGGCATCGTGCGGCAACCAAACCGCCACACGGCTGACGCGCACTTCGTTGCCCAAGTAGCGCTGCAGGGCCATGCGGTCAATCTCGCCCAAGTAGGGCAATTTCACGGCGATCTGGCCTGCCTCAGGCGTGATCGTCACTACATTTGCTGCTTGTGCCAGCAGCTTCACGCGCAACTGATAGAGTAAGTCGTCCAGCTCCGAGGGTATGGCGCCGAAGCGATCGATCAACTCAGCGCGCATCTCATCTAGCTCAGCAGGCGTGCGCAGCTCGGCAAGGCGGCGGTAAAGCTGCAAGCGCATGGCGCTCTCAGCCATGAACTCAGCAGGCACGTAGGCGCGCAAGGGCAGATCGATCACTAAAGGCGGCCTTTCCAAGCTCGGCACAGCGCTGTGCTGAGCCTGGGCGCCCTTCAGGCGTGCCACAGCTTCAGCCAGCATCTGTGTGTACAGGTGAAAGCCGACGCTGCTGATATAGCCGCTCTGACGGCTGCCCAGCAGCTCGCCAGCGCCGCGAATTTCCAGATCGCGCATGGCGATGCTATAGCCGCTGCCCAGATCAGTGTGTTCGGCGATCGTCTCGAGGCGGGCGCGCCCTTCCGCTGTCAAGACGGCCTGAGGCGCATAGAACAAGTAGGCGTAGGCGCGATAAGCGCCGCGCCCAACGCGACCGCGCAGCTGGTATAGCTGCGCTAAGCCGAAGCTATCAGCGCGATCGACGATGATCGTGTTGGCGCTGGGGATATCCAGGCCGCTCTCGATGATGGTCGTGCAAAGCAGGACGTCATGCGCGCCATTGGCAAAGTCGATCATCACCTGCTCGAGCGTGTCTTCGTCCATCTGGCCGTGAGCGATAGCCAAGCGCGCCTCTGGCACCAGGCGCTGCAGCCCCTCAGCAACCGTGTGAATGGTCGCCACGCGATTGTGGACGAAATAAACCTGCCCGCCGCGATCCAGCTCGCGCAGGATGGCTTGACGCACCAGGCGCTCGTCATATGGCCCGACGTGCGTGATCACGGGCAGGCGCTCAGCGGGCGGCGTCTGAATCATGCTGATATCGCGGATGCCGCTCAGGCTCATATAGAGCGTGCGCGGAATCGGCGTCGCCGTCATGGTCAGCACGTCAATCTCAGTGCGCAGCCGCTTGAAGCGCTCTTTGTGCGTCACGCCGAAGCGTTGCTCTTCGTCAATGATCAGCAAGCCGAGATCGCGGAAGATCACATCATCGTTCAGCAAGCGATGCGTGCCGATCAGAATGTCTACTTCGCCGCGCCGCGTCGCCTCGAGGATCGCGCTCTGCTCACGGGCAGTGCGGAAGCGCGAGAGCATCTCCACGCGCACAGGGAAGGCCATCAGGCGCTGGCTGAACGTGTTGTAGTGCTGCTGCGCCAACACAGTCGTCGGCACTAAGATGGCCACTTGCTTGCCATCCATGACGGCCTTGAACGCGGCGCGCAGGGCGATTTCCGTCTTACCAAAGCCGACGTCGCCGCATAGCAATCGATCCATGGGCGTCGGGCGTTCCATATCTGCCTTGACTTCTGCCAAGGCGCGCAACTGATCTTCGGTCTCGATGAAAGGGAAAGACGCCTCTAGCTCAGCCTGCCAAGCCGTATCAGGGCTGAAAGCGTAGCCTTTGGCGATAGCGCGCTTGGCATATAGCTCCAGCAATTCGCGCGCCGTCTCTTCTGCAGCGCGCTGCGCAGCTTCTTTCTGCAGCCGCCACTCGGCCGAGCCGAGTCGCGTCAGCGTAGGCGGACGATCGTCGGCGCCGACATAGCGCGAGACGCGCTCAGCCTGATGAATTGGCACGTAGAGCCTATCCGTGCCGCCAAATTGCAGCGCCAAGTACTCGCGCGGAGCGCCATCAAGCGCCAACTTTTGCAGCCCCAGAAAACGGGCAATGCCATACTCGGCGTGTACCACGTAATCGTTCGGCTGCAAGTCGGCAAAGTGCGCCTCAGGCGCGATAGCGCGCTGCACAGGGTGACGGCGCGGCTCAGGGCGCCGCCAACCGAAAATCTCAGCATCGCTGAGCAGGTGCAGTTTCGGTTGCAAGCGCAACTGCCAGCCTTCAGCCAGGCCGCCTTCCACAAAGGCGAGATCGGTCGGCGCCTCGAGCTTGGTGACCACGCTCGGGCGCGCTGTGCGCCCTTGCGCGGCCCATAGCTCTGCCAAGCGCTGCGCCTGATTGCTGACCACAACGATGCGCTCGCCGCCAGTGTAGCAATCGCGCAGCGCCTCTAGAAAAGGCTTGAGCTGGCCGCCATAACGCACACCAGGCGCAAAAAGCGCGCCGAGCGTCTCCGAATCAGCCGCCTCGTCCTCGTAGCCGCCTAGGCGGATCGGCGCACGCGCCAAAATTGACTCGCGCAGCGCATCCCACGTCAGGTAAGGCAACGGATAGTCAGGCGGCAAGCGATCAGCCTGCATTTGCTCAGCGTGCAAGGCCACTGCCTGCGCTTCTAGTGCCGCTACATTCTCCGCAAGCGTCTGCCAATCCTCCACAACTAGCAATGCATCTTCAGGCATGAAGTCCAACAGGCTGTGCGGCTGGCGATAGCAGTAGGGCAGGTAGAATTCAAGGTGCGCAAAGGCTGACTGGCGCGCAAGCGGCTCCTGATCGGCGCGCGCCGACTCGGCGCGCTCAGGCTGTGCTGCAAACCATGCTGCAAGGCGCTCAGCAACAGGGCGCGTATGCTTGGGCAAGACTTCACGAGCAGGCGTGATGTTGACGCATTCTAGCGCTGCAAGGCTGCGCTGCGTAGCTGGATCGAAGGCGCGCAGGCTCTCGATCTGATCGCCGAACAGCTCAATGCGCACAGGGCGCTCAGCGTCAATCGGGAAAATATCCAGCACGCCGCCGCGCCGACTGAACGTGCCTGCTTCAGTGACCACAGGTGTTGGCACATAGCCAATGCCAAGCCACAAGCGCAGCAGTCCGTCTTGATCGACGCGCTGGCCAAGCTTGAGCTGGCGCGCGTTGGCGCGGAACTCGCGCGGCGGCAAGGTGCGCTGCATCAGGGCATGGGCCGAGGCGATCACAATCGGCGGCGTGCCGCGCGGTGCACCTAGCGGTGGCAACAGAGCGCTCAGCGCTGCCAAGCGGCTGCGAATGACGTTGCTCGCCCATGCCGACCGATCATAGAAGAGCGCGCTCGGCTCGGCAAAGCGGCAGATAGGCGCTTCAGGCAGCCAGACGGGCAGCTGTTCGGTCAGCGTGTAGGCGCGTTCCACTGTGCCGCTCAAGACGACCACAGGGCGCTGCAGGGCGCTCGCCAAGGCGGCAACCACATATGGGCGCGCAGCGCGCGGAATGTGCTGGTCGGGAATGGCGCAGCCTGCCTGCACTTGTGCCAGCAAGCCTTGGAAGGCAGCGCTCTGGCGCAGCAGTGCGATCAAGCCGTGTAAGTGCATATCGGGCTTATTCGCTCTTCGGTTCGGTTTTCGGCAAATTAGGCGCGGCATTGGCGGCCCGCGCGGCGTCTTCAGCTGTGCCGTTGTAGCGCGCCATAGCGATCTCAATGCCAAATTGCAGCCAAGTCTCTACGGCGCGCACAGCGCGATCGACTGTCTCAGCGACGAGCAGCTGCTCTTCGGCGCTGAAAGGCTGCAAAACGTAAGCCGCTGCCTCCAGGCGCCCAGGCGGGCGCCCAATCCCAAAGCGCAGGCGCGCTACAGCTTGTGTGCCAAGCTGATCCAGAATGCTCTTCAAGCCTCTCTGGCCGCCTGCGCTGCCGCTCGGACGCAGCCGCAAGGTGCCGAGTGGTATATCCAGATCATCGAGGATGATCAGCACATTTGTCAAGGGAAGATTGTAGTAGGCTACCAGCGGGCCAACAGACTGGCCGCTCAAGTTCATGTACGTCTGTGGTTTGGCCAGCAAGACGCGCCGCTCGGCGATTGTGCCTTCAGCCAGCAGCGCCTTGGCTTGCTTCTTGCTGAAGCTGAGCCCGTGCTTGGTTGCCAGGCTCTCAACCACGCGAAAGCCGATGTTGTGCCGCGTGCGCTCATATTCCCTGCCCGGATTGCCCAAGCCGACGATCAAAAAGCGTTCGGTCATGCAAGCGCGCTCGCTACTGCTCAGTGCGGCTTGGCAAGGAGAAACTGCAACGGCCTGCTGCAATCAGGCAAGTGGCGATCTCTTGGCTGCCCATACGGACGCTGAAAGTGGTCACTGCTGCGCTGTGAGAGCGCCAAAATTGCTTGGTTGGCGCTGTGTAGCGGAACGAAGCCAGCGAACGGCACTCGCTAAAACGTCTTTCAATCTGACGCTCGAGCCGTCCAACTTTTAGGCACCAATTTGGCGGAAAGCTGCTCGGTTGGCGAGCAGCGCCGCTCAGTGCCCACTCAGAGGCTTGGAAAACGTAGGGCTCAGCGCCATCTTGGATGAAATTTAGGTCAAGTAGGTTCAAAGTGCGCGCGCTGATGTTGATCAGATTGAGCTGATCGTCATTGTAGACCAGCAGGATATCAGCTGAGAGCGGCGTTGGCGTCGCTGAAGGTGTGCGCGTTGGCGAGTCAACAATTGCCTCAAGCGTAGCTGTGGCTGTGTAGGTATGCGTCGGCGCAGGCGTGGCACTGAAGGTCATGGAAGGCGTATGCATCCACAAGGGCGTGGCGCTGAAGGTTGCAGAAGGTGTGTGCGTTGGCGAAGGCGTGACGCTGAAGGTCATGGAAGGCGTCGGCGTGCTGGTTGGCGGCACAGTGCGCACGAGCACAGGCAACGTAGATGTGACCTGAGTCGGCGTTGCAGTGGCCGTGTGTGTGGCGCCGGGCAGCGCAGCGATCGCGGTCTCAGTCAGCGCGACAGCGGGCAGTTCAGCTTGCCGAGCGCTCAGGGACAAGGCAATAGCTGCAACGATGAGCAAGAGTCCGAGCAGCGCTAGCGGCAGGGCGCGTTTTTGGGCAGGCGCAGCCGTTTTGACAGGCTTGGCGACTTGCGAAGGGCGTAGATCGAGCGTATCGGCGTTGTCATCCACAGGCGCCCAGTCATCGGCAGGCACAAGGCGGCGCACGGGCGATGAGTCGCTCGGCAAGGCGGGCGTGAAAGGCACGCTGCGCAGGAGCGGCAGGTGTTCGGTATCGCCGCCAAAGAGCGCCAGCGCCAAAGCGCGTGAGAATTCAGCGCCGCTGGCATAGCGCCGCTCAGGGTCTTTATCCAGCACCTTGAAGAGGACCGCCTCGACGCTGTGCGGCAAATCAGGCGCGAACAGCCGCGGCGAAGGCGGCATGTCGTGCAGATGCTTGAGCGCCACGCTCATCGCAGAAGGATCGTCAAAAGGCACTCTGCCCGTCAGCATCTCGTAGGTGCAAATGCCCAGCGAGTAGATATCGCTTTGCGGCACAGCATTCTTGGAGGAGACGGCTTGCTCAGGTGCGATGTAATGCGCGCTGCCGAAAGTATCGCCGAGGGTGCCATCGGAAGCGCTCAAGACCAAGCCAAAGTCAGTGAGCACGGCCTGCTTTTGCGGCGTGATCATGATGTTAGAAGGCTTCACGTCGCGGTGAATCACGCCAAGGCTATGAGCGTAATCTAGGGCATCGCCAATGCCTTGGACCACGCTAAGGACTTCAGCGTGTGGCATGCGCAGGCCGCGTTCATTGTACTCGCGCAGAATTTGGCGCAAATCTTTGCCTTCGATGAAGGCCATTGCCATGAAGTAAACCTGCTCGTATTCGCCAAACTGGTAGACTTTCACAATATTCGGATGTTGGTCGAGTTTGGCGATGGCGCGCGCTTCGCGCTCGAAGCGCATGCGATACTCGGCTTGGTTGCCCACAGCCAATTCGGAGTCGATCACCTTGACGGCGGCGTAGCGCTGCAGGCGCTCATCATAGCCTTTGTAAACGCGGGCCATGCCGCCCTTGCCCAAAAGCTCTTGAATGACGTAATCGCCTAGTTTTTTCCCGAT